>JANLVM010000233.1:0-10805 GCA_031364015.1 Gemmatimonadaceae bacterium | reverse complement strand
GTGGGCCCCGTGTCGGTGCCCATCGCAATCGACACGCCGGCATCGGACAGCGCCTTGAGGTTGCGACTGGCCAGCGGGAGCTGCGCCTTATAGCGCTGCGCACTGGCATTGGCGCGCACGGCCTGCTGCCGCGCCGGCTCTTGCAACATCGTCACCCACTGGCGATTGGCGTGGGCGAGAAATTGTGTATCGGCAAAGAATGCCGGGATCGACTCGTACACAAACGTCGACACTTCGCGCATGAGGGTGGGCGAGTAGCACACCCCCTTGGCCTTGAGTGCGCTCACGAACTCGGCGTCCACCGGGACATCGCGCACACTGTGCGCCATGAAGTCGGCGCCGGCATCCAGCAACGCCCGGGCATCGGCCAGATAGTAAAAATGTACCGCGACGCGCAGTCCTCTGGCATGCGCGGCGTCGATCACAGCGCGGTACACCTCGGGCGGCATCTTTTCCGTTGTGCCAAGATTGTCATCGACGCGAATCTTGGCGATGTCCACCTGCTGGGCCGCGACATCGGCGACTTGCGTGCGCGCCTCGTCGGCGGTCTTTGGTGTCAGCACCGGACCCGCCACGTACACGCGGGCGCGACTGAGCGACGACGTATTTTGCGCCGCTCGTGCCGCAAACACTGTTGCGGGTTCACCGCCCAGTGAGTGCACCGTGGTGATTCCGTAGGCGGCATACGTGGCCAGATCGGCCGGCGCATTGACGTGGCCGTGCGCATTGATCAAGCCCGGGATCACGACCTTGCCCTCAAGCCGCGTGCGTTGCGCGTTAGCCGGAATCGACACGCGTGCGGCGGGGCCCGCGGCCAGCACCCGACCGTCACGCACCAGCAGCGTCGCGTTCGCAATGGGTGGGCGGTCGGTGCCGTCGATGAGCGTGACCCCGGTGAAGGCGGTCACGACACCCGATGGCGGCTGCGCGTTCGCGCGGTGTACAACGAACAGCGCGAACGGCACCAACACGGCGCGCGCGAGACGACCGCCGAATGGGCGCGTGGTCGTCATGCGTGCTAGCGACGAACTACGGGCTCGAGGCGTACAATCGCCGACGGCTTCCCCTGTCGATCGTCGATGGCGAGATAAATAAAGCCATCAGGGCCCTGACGCACATCGCGAATGCGTCCCTGCTTGCGAACCAGCACGTCGGCGCGCTCCACCACTTGTCCCTCCGTAGTGAGCCGCACCAGTTGTTCGCCCACCAAGCCACCGGCAAAAATGCTGCCCTTCCAGAGAGGGAATTTGGAGCCGGTATACACCATCAACCCAGACGTACCAATCGACGGGACCCAAACATGCTTGGGCTGCTCCATGCCTGCGTGAGTTGAACTGCTGTGGATGGTGTTGCCCGGGCCGTAGTTCACACCGAATCCGATAACCGGCCAGCCATAATTCGCACCGCGCGTGATGAGATTCAGTTCGTCACCACCTTGGGGTCCGTGTTCGGTTGACCAGAGGTCGCCCGTCTCATGATTGAACGCGAGACCCTGCGAATTGCGATGGCCGTAGCTCCAGATTTCGGGCTTTGCCCCGGCCCGCCCTACGAAGGGGTTGTCAGCCGGCACTTTGCCGTCGTCGTGAATGCGAATGATCTTGCCGTGATGATTCGACAGGTCCTGCGCCGGATGTGCCTCGAGATTTCCGGTCGGCGGTACCTGGCGATCTCCGATGGTAACGAACAGAAATCCGTTGCGATCGAACGCGAACCGCGAGCCGAAATGTCCCGCGCCCTTGGTGTCGGCGAGAAAGATTTCCTGCACATCGGTGAGCGCATCGCTCTCGAAGCGACCGCGCACGATCGCCGTACTCGCGGTGCCGTCGGCCAGCGGTTTGGAGAAACTGAGATAGAGCAGACGGTTGGTCGCAAATGCGGGGTGCAACGCAATATCGAGCAGTCCGCCCTGTCCCCGTACCGCGACCGCCGGCACACCCACGACCGGCGTCGCGACGAGTTTTCCGGCGCGCACGATGCGCAGGCGGCCTGGACGCTCGGTCACCAGCAGGTCGCCGCTGGGGAGAAACGCCATGCCCCACGGATTGATCAGACTGTCGACCACTTTGACGACACGGTAGTCGTAGAGCGTGCTTTTCAGGACGGCGTCCTGGCCCATGGCTGGAACAGCAAGCGCGACCGCGGCCACCGTGGCGGTGAGAACACTGCGAATCATCAAGACTCCTGCGGGTCAGAGGAAGAGACCGGCAATCTAATAGTAGAACTTCTCCTGCACGATCTTGCCGTCTTCGACGACGTAGACCGCGACCTCGTCCATCGTGACCCGCGTTCCTGTCGCCTTTGGCGTAATGTCGAACGAAAATCGCACGGCGAACTCATTTTCGTTCACGAACGGACCATCCACGCTGTGCCCGTGCACCTCGTGATTCTCCAGCCACCACGTATTCTTGCCGCGCACCCCTTCGATGCCGTGGATCTCTTTCATGGGGTCGGCGGCTTCGAGACTGACAATGTGATCGGCGTACAGTTCGTCGACGGCAGTGACATACTGGCCCGTGCGGCAGAGTTCGACGAGGCGGTTGGCGATGTCCTTGGTGGTCATGGTGCTGGTCACGAGGTCTCCGGGGTGTGGTGTGGCGATAAAGGTACGCCCATCACGGTTTCATCAGCCACTGGTCGGGTCAAGCAACGGGTCCATGTTCCGCGTAACGAAGCGCCGACGAGGCGCGGTCTCACGGGATACGTACGTACGCTTGCAAGTGACTGTACGTACGTATAAATTTCCGCTATGAAACTCACCGCGACCAAACTGCGCGAGAACATCTACGCCATCCTCGACCAGATCCTCGCCACGGGTGAGCCGGTGGAGATCGAACGGAAGGGGCGCACGCTGCGCCTGCAGCCTGTCGACACCGGCTCGCGGCTCGATCGGCTGGTGCCGCGCCCGGACTTCATCATTGGCGATCCGGAAGATCTCGTTGAACTTGACTGGTCCCACGAATGGTCCGAACTCACACCGTCTGCCTTGATACCCATGCCGTCGTCTGGATCGTCGGTGGCCAAACGGAAAAAATCGGCAAAGAAGCGCGTGCGCTAATCGCTCGGGCGGAGTTGCTCATCTCGCCAGCCGTCACGCTGGAGTTGCAGTTCCTCTATGAGGTTGGTCGCGTGAACGCACCCGCCGCCGACGCCGTTCGCACGATGCAGCAGGCGCTCAATGTCCGGGTCGCGTCGGACACCTTCGACCGCGTGGTCTCGGCCGCCCTCGCGGAATCCTGGACCCGCGATCCATTCGACCGCCTCATCGTTGCCCACGCCCGTCTTCTCGGAGCCACGCTCCTGTCGCGCAACCGACGCATCGCCGCGGCCTATCCGAACACCCGCTGGTAGTCACCTCAGTCAACCGCGCTACGCGAGTCGGCACTGCGCGAGTCGGCGCAGCGCTCCCGCCACCCCTTCGCTCTCCAACAGCATCATCCCCAAACGCACATCCGACACACCATGCCGGAGCGCATAGGTAAATGCGTGCTGCCCGCCAGCACTGTCCACCGCCATGCACCAGAGGCCGATACCCGCGTGGCGGCCGCGGCCCTCCGCAACTTCCACCAGATGCGACGCGATGACAAACAGTCCCGCTGGTGCCTGTGCGAGACCGTCAACCAGCAACGCCGTTGCATCGATCGCATCCTTCGCGTTGGTGCCGCGAAACACTTCGTCCAGTAATGCCACCACCACGGCGCCGTCGACCACCGCATTCACCACCGACTTCACCCGGCGCACTTCCGCCAGATACAGACTCTCGCCGCGTGCAATGCTATCGTCGACGCTCAACGATGCGATCAGTCGGTCAACCATTGGCAGTCGCGCCCGGGCAGCGGGCACCGGCAGACCCACGTGAGCGAAATGCACGACGATCCCGATGGCGCGCAGCAGCGTGGACTTTCCGGCCATGTTTGGACCGGTGAGAAACATGACGCGCTCACGGCCCGGGACCTCGACATCATTCACCACACCCTGATCGAGCAGCGGGTGTCGGATGCCCTCAACCCAAAAACCACCCGCGTCAGGTGCTGAGAACTCCGGATAGGTGGGCCCCGGCCTACTCGCCATCGTGGCCAGTGAGCCGTACGCATCGAGCTGGTAGAGCGCCGCGATCAGTCGGCGCATCGCATCCTGCGCGCCCACACGCAGGCGCTTGTCGACTAGACACAGGCGAAGACGACGCGAGGTTGGTGCGTCGACCGCCGCGCGCAATGCGATGCAGAGCGGACCGGAGATCACATCGTCGATCGCGGCCGTGATCTCATCAAACAACGCGTCTCCACCAAGCAGTCTAATGCGGTCGTGTACCGCGCGAGCCATCTCAAGCAGTTGCGAGACAGCGACGAGCCTGGATTCCACATACTCGGCGATGGTCGGGTAGCGCAGTGCAAACACCACGCACGCGGCGCGTGTGTCCGGGCAGATGATGTAATTGGAGTCGAGGTACATTTCGACGTCCTTTGTGAGCGCAAACATGGACGCCCACTGCACATGGCGTAACGCGGCGGGCAGCGCGCGCAGCAGTTGCTGTCGTGTCGCGATGTTGGCGGGATCATCGAGCGGAGCGGCCAACAGCCTTTTCAGAGCGTCGAGCCCCTGCCGGGAGTTGGTGTGATCGAGCAGACGGCCCAAGGGCCACTCTCCCACGGCATTCGGCAGGATGCCAAGGTCAATAAGCGATTTCTTGTCGACAAGCACACTGCCAGTACCCTGGCACATGGCGGCAAGTGCCGGGTGGTTGGCTTTCCTTTATCTTCGGTATATCTTCGGGTCCATTCACGACCCCCGCTATGCCCCGCCCTGCCCCGTCCTACGCGGAACTGCACTGTCATTCCGCCCTCTCGCTGCTCGACGGCGCCTCGCTTCCCGAATCCCTCGCGGAGCGGGCGGCCGAGCTGGGATACCCGGCGCTCGCGCTCACGGACCATGACGAGATGGGGGGGGTCGTCCGCTTTGGCACGGCCTGCGAATCGGTTGGCATTGGCGGGATTCTGGGGGTTGAGCTCACCGTGCGCGTCCCCGATGCTTTCAAAACCTACGGCACCCGCACCACGCACCTGGTCCTGCTCGCCGAGTCGCGCGATGGCTATCGGAACATCGCGTCACTGGTCACGCATGCGCGCATGCACACCGATCGCGGCGCACCCTCAGTGCCGTGGGAGCTGGTCGCGCAGCATGCGCGCGATGTGTTCGCACTCACCGGTTGTCTGCGGGGGTGGATTCCGCAGTTGCTCGCTGAAGGTCGCGACGACGCCGCATGGCAGGCCGCGGGTCAGCTGCGCGACGTGTTCGGCGAACATCTCGCGGTCGAATGCTGGGATCATCGTCTCCCCGAAGAACGCGTGCTGGTGCGGCGATTGCGCCCGTTGGCCGCACGACTGGGTGTACCGTGGGTGGTGACCAACGACGTGCACTACGCACGAGCTGAAGGCCGCATCATTCACGATGTGCTTTGCGCGCTGCGTCACCAACGGACGCTCGATGAAATGGGTGCGCGGCTGCGTCCCAACGCCGAGTGGACACTCAAGACGCCTGCACTCATCATGAAGCGATGGCACGGCGCCGAAGAGGGCGTCCGCGCCACGCTGGCCGTCGCTGAACGATGCGCATTTCGGTTGCAGCAGCTCAAGCCATCCATGCCCGCGTTTCGGTTACCGCCAGGGGTTTCCGCTGATGAGTATCTCACGCGACTGGTCGATCAGGGGGCCCATGAGCGCTGGGGACGCGAGTACCAGGCGAAGCAGCGCACGCAACTGTCGCACGAGTTGCGCATGATCGCCACGCTCAAGATGGCGGGATTCTTTCTCATCGTCTGGGACATCGTCCGTTTTGCGCGACGCGAAGGCATTCTCTGTCAGGGACGCGGCTCGGCGGCCAACTCGGCGGTGTGCTATTGCCTGGGGATCACGGCGGTCGATCCCATTCGCATGGGGCTGCTGTTCGAGCGATTTCTGACCGAGGAGCGACAGGAGGCTCCCGATATCGACATCGACTTCGCGCACCGGGATCGCGAGCGCGTGCTGCAGTACGTGTATGAACGCTACGGGCGCGAACACGCCGCGATGGTGTGCGAACAAATTTGCTGGCGCGGGCGGAGTGCCGTGCGCGACGCGGCGCGCGTGTTGGGGTTTTCGGTGGAGCAGGCCGACTTGCTGAGCACATTGAGTGATCGGTTCAGTGCGAAGTCGACAGCAGACGCATTGAAAGTAGGCCGTATGGAGGACATCAGCGAACGCGACGCGACGTGGCAACAACGCATCGACACGCACGCCGAGCGCAAGACGCACGACTCCCCACTCAATACGTCGCCGTTATTAGAACGCGCCGGTCTCGATCCCGACGATGTGCGCGTACGTGTCCTGGCCGATGTCGTCGAGGGACTGCATCAATTGCCGCGACATCGTTCCATCCATGTCGGCGGCATGATCCTCACGGAGGAACCCCTCGGCTCCATCGTTCCCATCGAGCCCGCATCAATGCCTGGTCGCACGGTCGTGCAGTGGGAGAAGGACGATCTTGATCCTGTCGGATTGGTCAAGATCGACCTGCTGGGGCTTGGCATGCTCACCGTGGTGCAAGATTGCCTGCTGTACATCCGGCATACGCGCGGTGTCACCATCGACTTAGGTCAGCTCGATATGGCCGACCAAGCCGTGTACGACGTCATGTGCGCGGCGGATACGGTGGGTGTGTTTCAGATCGAGAGTCGCGCGCAGATGAACACCTTGCCGCGTCTTCGGCCGCGGTGCTTTTACGATCTGGTTGTCGAAGTCGCGCTCATTCGACCCGGGCCCATCCAGGGCGAGATGGTGCATCCGTATCTGCGCCGTCGCGCGGGCACCGAACCGGTCACGTATCCGCATCCGTCGTTGGAGCCCGTGCTCAAACGAACAATGGGTGTGCCGCTCTTTCAGGAGCAGGGGATGCAGGTGGCGATCGTGGCAGCCGGATTCACGCCCAGTCAAGCCGATCAACTGCGTCGTGCGATGGGCCACAAGCGTTCGTACGAGCGCATGGCCGCTATTTGCGAAGAGCTCATTGCGGGGATGATGCGCAATGGTATTCCCGAAGATGTGGGACGTCGCATTTACAATCAGATCAATGCGTTCGCCGACTACGGTTTTCCGGAGAGTCATGCGGCCAGTTTTGCGCTCATCGTGTACGCGACCGCGTATCTGCGGCATTACTACGCACCCGAGTACTGCGCCGCGATTCTCAATGCGCAGCCCATGGGGTTTTACTCACCGGGCACGCTGGTGGAAGATGCCAAGCGCCATGGGGTCGACGTACGCCCCATCGATCTCACCTGCTCATCGTGGGATCACACGCTGGAAATGCGCGATGGGCGGGTGCTGGTGCCCAACGATGGGCAGGTCACATGGGGCGCACCCAACGCGCCAATTTCGCCAACCGCCAAAGATCCCGTCGCTGTACGACTCGGCGTGCGTCTTGTGCGTGGATTGGGCGCGAAAGCCCGTCGGGCACTCGAAGCCGCACTGACGAACGGCCCATTTATCAGTGTGGAGGATGCCGTGCGTCGGGTCACGCTGGACAAGACCTCATGGCGTCGTCTCGCGGAAGCCGGCGCGTTCGACAGTATGTTCGCACACGAAGTGCCCGAACGGCGGCGGCGTGTCGCGTTGTGGGAAGTGATGGCCGCGACCCGCGGACCACAGTTGCCACTCGCGCCGATGCCGACCTCAGCGCCACCGGTGCAACTGCCGGCGCTCAAACCTATCGAACTCACCGAGGCGGACTATCGCCTGACTGGGCTGTCGCTGGTCGGACATCCCATGTCGCATCTGCGCGAGATTCTGACGCCCAACGGTGTGCTGTCATCGCGCGAGGCACAGCAGCATGGGCGTGATGGACAGCCGGTCGCGGTGGCGGGCTTGGTGATTTGTCGTCAGCGCCCCGGGACGGCCAAGGGGTTTGCGTTTCTCACGCTTGAGGACGAAACGGGAATGATCAATGTGGTCGTCACGCCCGATCGATTCGAGCGCGACGCGGTACTCATTTCCACGTCACCCTTGCTGCTCATTCGCGGCGTGCTGCAGGTAGAACAGCAGGTGGTGAACGTACGGGCCAGGCAGTTCAAAGCGTTGCAGCTGGGTGGTGGTGAGCAGCACGCCCAGGGGCGGGACTACCGCTGAAGCGTGCTCACCCGTTCCTACGGTACTGCCCTCGACATCTCGCGCACGACGAAACATGGAGGCATACTTGCGTTCAGCGCCAAACCGTTTGATTCACCCCGGAAGGAGAGGAACATGACCGCACTGTCCGCGTTGTGGATGCCCATCATTTTGTCGGCGGTATTGGTGTTCCTGGTGAGTTCCGTCATTCACATGGCGTCACCATGGCACAAAACCGATTTTCCGCGATTTCCCAATGAGGACAAGGTGTTGGACGCGCTGCGTCCATTGGCCATTCCGCCGGGCGACTACTTCATGCCGCGCGCGATGAGCACCAAGGAGATGGGCTCGCCGGAGTTCGTCGCCAGGATGAACAAGGGTCCCGTGGTGCTCATGACGGTCATGCCAAACGGCGTGATGAGCATGGCCCGCAGCCTCTCAATGTGGTTTGTGTACTCGCTGGTCATCGCCTTCTTCGCGGCGTATGTCGCCAGTCGGGCGTTGGGCACGGGCGCCACGTACCTCGAAGTATTTCGCTTCGTTGGCGTCACAGTGTTCCTCAGCTACTCGGCGGCCCTGTGGCACGTATCCATTTGGTATCGCCGCGCGTGGAATCTCACCATCAAGGCGACCGTCGACGCACTGATTTACGCGGGACTGATGGCGGGCGCGTTTGGCTGGCTCTGGCCGAAATAACCGAGCCCACGAGCGCTACCTTCATCAAGAAACACCTCATTCACGGAGCCAGCGTGACGCCGCAGGATGCTGAAACAATTATTGCCATCGCCGCCCTCGCCGCGCAGGCGGACGGTCAACAGAGCGACGCCGAGCGTGCGCAAATCCAGGAGATGGCAGCCGGGCTTGGCCTGTCGGATCCCACGCTGGTGATGGCGAGCGGCATGCCAACGGCAGTCGGTGACACCACCACCCTCTCGACGCTCGCGGCGCGACTCACCGACGTGACTGTCCGCCAGACGGCGTACGACACGGCGTCGTCGGTGTGCTACGCCGATGGATGGCTCAATCCAAGCGAGACCGCGTTTCTACGCACGTTAGCCGCCGTACTCACCATCGACCCAGCCCAGAGTGATGCTGCTGCAGCATCCGTTCACGAGATGGCCGCACCCGTTGTTGCGCCACCGGCGGCCGCAGCCGCGAGCGCGCTCGATCAATACATCCTCGATCAAGCAATGCTCTCGGCGGCCCTCGAGTTGCTCCCCGATCGACTGGCGAATCTTGGCATCTTGCCGCTACAACTGCGAATGGCACATCAGATTGGTGCGCGCCACGGTCAGCAAATGAACGCCAGTCAGGTCAGGGATCTGGCTGCTGTTTTCGGTATTGGCGCGGCAGCACAGATCCTGGAGAAGGTCGTTCGCACAGCATTGGGTGGGTTTGCCGGAATACTCGGCCGCGGTGCATTGGGCAGCCTCCTGGGCGGTGTCGCGAGCAACGCGGTCGGCGTTGCGGCGGGCGCGTCGGTCACGTTTGCGACGACCTACGCGCTCGGTCATGCCGCCGATCAGTACTACACGCAGGGACGATCGCTCTCTACGGCGGACATGAAAACATTGTTCGAGCGTTTTAGAGAGGACGCGACCACGATCTTTCCCAAGGTCGAAGCGCGCGTTCGCGAACTGGCCTCAACGGGAAACGTGGGAAGCCTCTTGCGAAGCGCCCCACGTTGAACCGTGCAGCGTACCATGCATCTGCGGCGCGGGTTCCGCCTCACGGCCTCATCGCGACACGGTCTGGATGTCCACGCGCGACGGATAACGCGGCGTGCGCCAGATGCTGTGCGTCTGCGCCTTGTAGTCACTGGCCTTCGCCGTAAAAATATTCGGCACCCACGTTTGCGGGTTGCGATCGATGATGGGGAACCAGCTGCTCTGAAGCTGAACCATGATCCGATGTCCCGTCTTGAATCGATAGCTCTGGGTGTGCAAATCGACTGTGAAGGGCGTCACTCGGTTTGGCACGATGGGTTCTGGCTTCTCGAATGAGTTGCGAAACCGACCACGGAACACATCGTTGGCCACCATCAGCTGATACCCGCTGAGCGTATGGTCGGGGGCATTCTCCTCGGGGTACACGTCGATCAGCTTCACAATCCAGTCCGCATCCTGTCCCGTGATACTGGCGAACACGCGCGCGGTAATCTCGCCGGCGACCACCACGTCGCTCGTCAGCACGGGCGTCTGCCAACTCAGCACATCGGGGCGATTGTGCACGAAGCGCTGATCTTCGATCAACCACGTTCGCCAACCAGAGCCCTTGGGATGGTACGTGGGTTCAATGGGACGCTTCCGATACGGCACGGGCTTGGCGGGATCGCTCACGAAGCGATCGACGCCGGCGCTGTCGGCACGTGACGGCGCACTGAACGACAACAACCCACCGTCATGGAAATACAGCGACTGCGTGACGGCTTCCTTGGGTGGCCACGCCGTGAACATGCGCCAGGTGTTACTCCCCGACTCGAACACCGTCGCTTCGGCGGCGACAAAGGTGCCTTGATCCTTCAGGTGTTTGGCGAAAAACGGCGCCTGCAGTTTCGTTCGAAAGTACTCACCGGTCGGCGAGCCAAAGTCGATGGTACCGATTTTCTGGCCGGGCCCCTGACTCCATCCGCCGTGCCACCACGGACCTACCACCAGCACATTCCGATTGGCA
>JANLVM010000191.1:0-2510 GCA_031364015.1 Gemmatimonadaceae bacterium | reverse complement strand
GGATCTTCCTGCGGGCGTTCGGAATCGACGGGTTCCAGTTCGTATTTCGCGGGTCGTCGACCGTCAGGTGGGCGGCGCAGTCGGCCCTCGAGTACGAGTTCGTCGAGGCGAGCCTTCACCGTACTGTAGGGGATCGACGTTTGGGCGCGCCGCTCATACTCCTGCCGAACCTGCTCGCGCGTTTGTGGGCCGGCTTCGCCGAGGACGATCGCCAAGATGATGTCTCGCTCCTTCCGGAGAGCCTCGCTGCTCTTGCGGCCTTTCGAATGCATGGGAAGAATTGAGGATCAAGAACGTGGAATGGTTCGGCGGCTTATTGCGGCAAATGTAAGCCTAATTACTGCATTAGCAATATATGTGCGGCAAATGCTCTTATTCCAAGGGCAAAGCACCAATAAATAGCCAATTAGCTGAAACTATGGCGCTAATTGCTGCAAATACACTGCTCTCTAACAAATTAAGTGCGGCAATTATCGGTAAAGCGTCTTGCGCACGAACACCACGCACTTCCCCAGCATCGAGGCCATGGAGCAATTGGTGCAGATGGGCATGATGGAAGGCATGCGTTCGGCCGTGCGCATCATGAGCCGGCACTGATGAAGCGGTGGTTGCTTGGTCCGGATGGATGGACCATGCCGGTCTGCGAGATCGCAACGAACCCGGGCGATCACTATCGCTTCGAGTGGGAGAAGGCCGATGGCACGCAGGGCTTCGGCTTTGAGAGGGACGAGCATGACGCCAAAGAACACGATCTGTCTCTGGTTCAACAACGACGCGCATGAGGCGGCGCGCTTCTACGCCGCCACGTTTCCGGATAGCGGGGTGACTGCGGTGCACAAGGCGCCCCGTGACTACCCGGACGGCAAGGCAGGCGATGAGCTGACGGTGGAGATCACCGTGCTGGGCATTCCCTGCCTCGGTCTCAACGGCGGCCCGAAGTTCTCACATAGCGAGGCTTTTTCCTTCCAGATCGCGACGGACAGTCAGGAAGAAACGGACCGCTACTGGAACGCTATCGTCGACAATGGCGGCGCGGAAAGTCAGTGCGGATGGTGCAAGGACCGTTGGGGTCTCTCCTGGCAGATCACACCACGCGTGCTCATCGATGCGCTCGCGGCTGGTGGTGCTGAGGCAAAGCGTGCATTCGACGCGATGATGCCGATGAAGAAGATCGACGTCGCGACCATCGAGGCGGCACGGCGCGGCTGAGCATCGGCACTTTCGCGGATGTGCCGACATTCTCCTCTGTTACCAAGTGTCGGGCCTTGTTTCAAATACCTACATTACGTAACATTCTCCCTATGACGATTCGCCCGGCCAAGTCGCAGACCCAGGCACTGCGCGTCATCCGCCGCATGGGGATTGCGCGCCCACGCGACCTCGCGCGGTTCGGCATTCACCGCGCCCAGCTCGCGCGCATAGTGGAGGCAGGCCTCGTCGAGCGATTCTCGCGCGGCGTGTACGTCCTGAAGGGTCACGATTTTTCGGCTGACGTCGCCGCCGCGATTGTCACGACGCGGGTGCCCGCCGCGGTCATCTGTCTGATTACGGCGCTCCGCCTGCACGACCTCACCACGCAGCAGCCGCACGAGGTTTGGATCGCGTTGCCGGAGAAGGCACGACGACCCGAGCTCGACTATCCGCGCCTGCGCGTCGCGAGATTCTCCGGCGCGGCGCTCACCGAGGGGATCGAGCGACGACGCATTGAGGGGGTCGAGGTCCGCGTCTATTCCGCCGCGAAGACCGTCGCCGACTGTTTCAAGTACCGGAACAAGATCGGTATCGACGTCGCGGTCGAAGCGCTGCGCGACTACACTCGCCGACATCGCGGCGGCGCCGGCGAACTTGCGCACTTCGCGCGCGTCTGCCGAGTCACGCGTGTCATGCAGCCGTATCTGGACTCGCTTGCATGAACACCACACAACGCCGCCATACGCGGAGCATACCCATGCGTAAAGATCCGGATTTTCGAACGCCAAGCGTGGTCCGGACGACAGGCCGATCACGAGACTTGCAGCGTGGTGTGACCAAGCACCGGTCTCGCGCGACCAGTTTCGCATCCGGAAGCCCGTCTAGCCGTCTGCGGCCGTGGCTTCGAGGGCTTTGATCTCACGGCATGGGACGGTAGGTTCCAGAATGGTACCACATTGGTTCCACTCCGAGGATATATGCCGACGCTGACCATCAAGGGGATGCCCGACCCGCTTTACCAGCGGCTCAAGGCACGCGCCGCCGAGAATCGCCGCAGCTTGAACAGTGAGATCCTCGTCGCCCTCGAACAGGTCGTGGCGGCCACACCGCCCGACCCGCACGCCCTCTTAGCGCGCGTCGACGCGTTGCGCAGCAAGCTACGTGTCTCTCCGCTCACTGACGCACGGTTGCGAGCCGCCAAGACGCGGGGGCGCCGTTGACTCCATGATCGTGGTCGATACGAATGTCATCGCATATCTCCTGATCCCCGGGCAACACACTGCGGCGGCCCGCGGTACGCTGGCGCGCGACGCGGAATG
>JANLVM010000180.1:0-3804 GCA_031364015.1 Gemmatimonadaceae bacterium | reverse complement strand
GGCGGTCGCCGGAATACCCACCACGCGCAGTCGAATGACCTGCGCGTATCGCTGCATCGATTCCTCAAGCTTCTGATACGGGCTGCCGGTCCACCACGAGAACAGCGGATCGTATCCGTCGTAGAAGCGAAACCACTGTCAGATCACATTGCGAATCGCGTCGAGGTTGTCCGCGGCGCGATTGCCTACCGTGCGTGACACGCGCGGCGCGGGAAGCCGAGGACGCGTCGCACTATCCGGGGTAGCCGCGCCCGCTGCGCCGCTGCTGCGCCCGGCTGGCACGTCGAACAGGGTCCGCAGGCTGTCGATCTGCTTCGTGATCTCGGCCAGCGTGCGCGCGGCGCTCTGGCCATCGACGGAAATCAGGTTACGACGTGCGTCGTGCAGGGCGAGTAGCCGGTCGGTGAACGGCAGAAGCGGCGCCGTTTCGGCGCGCATCTTTTCCTGCCGATCGCCCAGCGCCAATTGATATCGCAGGTGGTTGTCAAGCAGGACATAGTCCGCCTTCCCTTCCTGCGACAATCGGTCGAAGTCGACTTCTCGTAGCCGTTCACGCCACGAGGTCGCGAATCCGCGAAGTCGTTTGCGTTGGTCGGGCGAGTCGACGCCATCGTAGCGCCGACTCACAGCCACCTGATCGCTTTGAAAGCGCTCTACGACCTCAGTGAGTTCGCTGCCTTTGGTCGCGATGATGGGTGCCAGTTTGGGCACCGACGCCATGGGATCTGCAGGGAACGGCAGCTTGGCCGACGCGCCGCTACTTTGTGCACCAGTGTGCGGCGCGAGTGTCGTACTCATCACGCCAACCGCGATGAACAGCGCGACGTGAGTCGCCGCACGGCGACAACGGCGAACGGCACCATGCGACGTCATGGAATCCACCTCGATCACAAGCGGGCCTCGTGAGGGGCCGACTGCGGCGCCGCACGCTTGTCGCGCGGGATCCGCTCGCCAGCCGAGCGGCCCGAACATGGCGCCGTGCGCAGGTCGACGCCAGCGTATGCCGTGATTGCTCAGGGACGTGCTGGGACTCGCGCGATGATGACCGTTTCCTCATCGGTGTCGGCCGCCAGTTGCACACAGGCGAACACGCCGTTGCGTACCACAGGCGCTGGAAGCGTGGTGCAGTCAACCGGCACCACGACCGTTCGCAGATAGCGTCCGTTGTCGGAAAGCACATCAAACCACGAACTCCCCCGCTGCGACGCCGCGCTCCATCGGCGAGCCCAAATCGTGCCATCCGGCGCGCCCGTGATCGAACGAAAGATGGGATACACCTCCGGCAGGCGACGTGCCTTGACCTCTTCGCTCACGCCCCGCACCTCGGCAATTGGTACGCGCAGCGAATCCAACCGTGTCGCGAGTGCGCGGGCGCTGTCGGCGCGTTCGGCTGGCGGAATGGTCGGCGCCGCAACGGTCCGAGTGAACTCGCGTACTACACGTTCTGCGGCGTCGGTCTCCCGCAAAAGATAGCGGTCGGACGGCGAACTGAGAATCGTTCCGCTCGCTGACACCGCGAATACCGGAATCGGGTGGAACGGTACCACGTTGATACCCTTCACCACCCGTCCACTGCCTTTACTGATCTGTACGGACGCCCAGTTACTGCGCGCCGTGGGCTGCATCGGCACGCCGATGGAGTCAAGCTTTCGGCCATCGAGGGTGTATCGGAGGTAGGCAAAGTGGGTGAGCCCATCGACCTGACTGCCCCACTCAAGCGGAAAATGCAATCGGCCGGACTTGTCGATGACAGTTGCCAGCTTCGACATCCACGGTGCCATCCACGGACCGGCGAACGCGCGATCGAAACGCGACAGCTGACCTGTTTTGGCGTCCGCGACAAAACGCGATACCGCGCTCATGTTGCGCACATACAGCGCGCCGTCTGCACCGATCACCGGTCCGGTCGGTGATTCAAACTCCCCCGGCCCCTTCCCCTTGCGACCAATTGTGATGAGCGGTTTCCCATCCGTGCTGAACACGGCGACGTGCGCCTGGTCGGCATCAGACACGTACACGCGTCCCACCATGTCCACGGCCAGTCCGCTCACGCTCCCAAAGAGAAACGCGGTGCGCGGCGAATCCTCGGCGATGGTGGCGGCAATGACGGCTCGCACCGTATCACCGCGCGACGACGACTGCGCCATCGCAAGCGACGGAGCGGCGACGAACCACAGCAGCACTGCGCGCATGATGGTCACTGATCGTGGAGTGTTGTGGAGTGTACCGACTTTACGTCGCCGAGTCCATCTCGCGATACCATGCCGACACCGCCCGCTCGAGAGCGGCTTTGCTGGCCATCCATTCGCCAAGGGCGCTGGGCACGGTGTATGTCGCCGCCGTTTCTGGTGCCGACTTACCCGATGCATGTCCGCGCCGCGAGGTCATCTCCAGATCGCCCAGCAGGTCAACATAGCGGGCGACGCTGACACGATCGGCCATCGCGCCGTGGCCGGGTACAAACGCCTGCGTGACCCGTGATGCCAGTCCCTTCATTGAAACCGCCAGCTGCGATGGGGTTGCATCGACGAAGTTGGGGAACATGCCATTCCACAACAGGTCGCCAGCGAACGTAATTCTCGCATCGGTATCAACGAGTGCGACATCGCTGCGCGTGTGCCCGCGCAACGACAACAGTTCAATCTGCCGGTTCCCCAGATCGATGATTCCCGGTCGGTCGGCGTTGACGATCACGACGTCGGCGAAGGCCCGCAGCAGCGCCTCATCGCGTGGCGGAGCCACCGGACCACCGCCGACCGCCAGCTCGCGGGTGGTCGCGGTCGCGCGCAGCGATGGCGTAGTGCCGCCAACATATCCGCTTACTCCTGCGGCGTGATCCACATGGTAGTGTGAACTCCCAACCAAAGAGCGCCGTGTAGAAGTCGATGACGCGGGCGGGTTCCGTCGCGTGGATCTCAAAGTGGACAGGTCTCGACATGGCCGGCCGCTGCAAGAGGTGATCTAGATTACGGCGCGCACGTGAGCACCGCCGCGAGCTGGTTGACGGTCGACCGCTGGTCTGCGGTGGTCATCAGTCGTTTCGCGTTCCGATAGGGCTCACAGGCTCGGTCTGGACGCTCGACTAAGCCATAGGCGACGGTGAGCGCGAGATACGCCGAAGCACTGTCGGTCGCGGTACCAAGCCGCGGCAGCAACGTGTTGACCTGCCCAATGGCCTTTGTGCCGACGGCCACTTCCTCGCCGTCGGGTGCAGTGCCGAGCGCGTCACGAATGCCTTTTAATTCGGCTTTGGCGTCGGCTGCGGTGACCCCGCTCGCCGCAGGTACGCTCGGCGGGACGTTGTCGCCGACGCTTGCCGACGCGCCAGTTGGCGGTGAAGTGGTCGTACCACCGGGCACCGGTGGCGTGACGCGCGTTTGGCCGTTGGTCCCTCGCGGTGACCGTGGCGCGGGTTTGCCCGGTACAGCGGGCGGCACCGGGTCGGTCGGGGCCACGGACAACGATGTGCCTGGGGCACCACTTTGTCCGCTGCGTGCGAACGCGGCATAGCCACCGCCACCCGCCACCAGTAGCGCCAGCACTGCGGCGATCGCGGCCCATGGCGTGCGCTTGGGGGTGGGTTCAGGAATCGCCGGCTTACTGGCGGACGTGCCCGCCCCCGGAGTCGCCGCGCGCGACTGCACCGGTGCGGGTGTCGCTGACTGCAGGGGTGCGAGTGTCGGTGTCGACGCGGGTGTCGTACGCGACAACGTACTCGTGCTCTCCTTCGCGGTGGACACGATGGATGGCGTCGACATCGGGGTTCTGGCGCGGAACACCGAGGCGCCCGTCCACGCTTCCACA
>JANLVM010000147.1:0-2759 GCA_031364015.1 Gemmatimonadaceae bacterium | reverse complement strand
GTAGCCGGCCAGGGTCGCGCAGATGAGGCTGATCGGCACCACGAAGACGACGATGAAGAGGCTCGACCCCATCAGCCGAAGAACGTTGCCCTTCTCGAACGCGGTGACGAAGTTGATCCACTGTGGATCGAGCGTGAATGTCAGGCCGGTGGGGTTGGTGTCGGGTTTTATTACACGTTCTTGCGTCAGCGGTTTGTTCTGGACCAATGGCTGCCGCAACAGTTTGCGACGTGGATGCAACGCGTCGCCACTGGCGACCTTGGCACGTCATACGTGTATGGACGCAGTGCGGCGGAGGTGATTGCTGAGCGCGTGCCCGCGACACTGTTGCTGACGGGGACCGCGCTGCTGTTGGCAATCGTGGGCGCCATTCCCATTGGCGCGATTGCCGCGCAGCGCCCGCATACCACGCGCGACATCGGCATCAGTGGCGCAGCACTCACGCTGTACTCCGCACCGGTATTCTGGATCGGTCAACTCGCCATTCTGATCGTCGCCCTTCGACTGGGATTGCTTCCCGTGCAGGGTATGACGACGGCCGGTGCGACTGCGACCGGGCTGGCTCATGCCATAGATGTCGGACGTCATCTCATCCTGCCGGCCCTGGTACTGGCGTCGCACGAGATGGCCGTACTCGTTCGCGTGACCCGTGCGAGCGTCGTCGAAGAAATGTCGCGCGACTATGTGCGCACGGCGCGCGCCAAAGGGGTCAGTGAACGGGCCGTGTTGTTTCGCCACACGCTCCCTCGTGCGCTGTTGCCGGTGATCACGGTTATTGGCACGCGTGCCGGTCACCTGCTTTCCGGCGCCGTCGTCGTGGAAATCGTGTTTGGATGGCCTGGCATGGGGCGACTGCTGCTGGCCGCGCTTCAGGCACGTGATATTCCCGTAGTGCTCGCCATGTTCATGATGACCTCGCTGGCCGTCGTCGTCGTCAACCTTGCGACCGACCTCATCTGCGCCTCCCGTGATCCGCGAATTCGACTCCGCTAGTCGCATCCCGACTTCCGAGTCGGTGCCCGCGATGCGTCGTCCGATCTCGACGGTGGTCGCATTGATGGCGTCGCGACCGTCAGGAAAGCTTGGCGGCACGCTGGCACTGTTCGTCGTCACCATCGCGCTTCTTGCGCCTGTGCTCACCGCCGTCAATCCGTTCTCACTGGTTGGAGCGGCGCTGTCAGCGCCTTCTGCGGCGCACTGGCTGGGAACAGATGCCCTCGGACGTGATCTGCTGAGTGGCGTCCTCTACGGCGCCCGAACGTCACTGCTGGTCGCCGCTGCCGTGAGCGCGCTCACGTTGGCATGCGGAATGCTTGTCGGCATGGTTGGCGGTTACGCGGGCGGCTGGATTGACGATGTGCTGTTCCGCGTCACCGAGCTAATGCAGGTGCTGCCCCGCTTCTTTCTCGTGATCGTCGTGGTCGCGTTAGTTGGCCCCGGCATCGATCGCCTCGTGCTCACGCTCGGATTGACCTCGTGGCCGGTACTCGCGCGCGTGGTTCGCGGTGAGGTACTGGCACTGCGTCATGCCGACTTTGTGATCGCGGCAGAAGCCAGCGGTGCTACGTCCACGCGAATTCTCTGGCGCAGCATCCTGCCGCATGTATTGCCCAGTGCCCTGGTGGTGATCGGCCTGCTGTTTGGACAGGTGTTGCTGCTGGAAGCAAGTCTTGGATTTCTCGGCTTGGGCGATCCGAACGTCATGAGTTGGGGTTTGCTCGCCGGACAAGCTCAGCCATTACTGCGCGTTGCGTGGTGGCTTCCGCTGTTTCCCGGCCTGGCCATCACCTTCGCGGTGCTCGGCGTCAGTCTCCTTGCAGACGCACTGTCTGCTTCACTCGGCGGTCGATAGCGCAACCATTCGCCATGACATTGCCCGGCACCAATTGAATAGTCGCCGAGGGAGGTACCACGATGCCTTGGAATTTGAAGGTGCTGCGCGCGCTCGTTCATCATTAGCGACCTCAACTCGGGCCTCTACGAGTGGACGTGCCACGATGGAAGTCGTACTCACATTGGTCGACAGTTCACGTGCCGCGCGGCTTCGCGCGGCGCGTCGCGATGGCGGTGAGCGGATCGTCCGGCCACGGATGCCGCGGATAGCGACCTCGCAGTTCCCGGCGCACGTCGAAATACGAGGTGCGCCAGAATCCCGCGAGGTCGCGGGTGACCTGCACCGGACGCTGCGCTGGTGACAACAAATGCAATGTCACTGGCACGCGTCCCTCGCAGAGCATCGGTGTCGTGACCCAGCCGAACACTTCCTGCAGCTTGACCGCCAGCACGGGGACGGCCGGGTCGCTGTAGTCAAGCGCGATGCGCGAACCGCTCGGTACCTCCAGATGTGTCGGCGCCAACGTATCGAGCGCCGCACGACGATTCCATGGCAGGATCGCGAGCACACGCTCGCTCCAAACGAGCGCCGCCAGTTCGCTCCATCGACGCACGTCGTCGACATGTGGCGCAAGCCACACGTCGAGTGATGCGGCAAGTGTCTCGCTGCTAACATCGGGCCAGTCAGCGCTGTAACGGTGCATAAACGCGAGGCGCGCACGCGTTCGCGATCCGGCTTGACTCCACGGGAGCGCGTCGACGCCAACGCGGTGTATCGCCAGCATCAGCGTGTCGCGGATGAGCGCCGGGTCGACCTCGCTCATGGCGTGCTCGCCGAGGACAATCGCACCCAGTGTCGAGCGCTGGCGCGCGCGCACACTCTGCGACTCCTCGTGCCATTCTACCACGGGAGCCGTCACGACCTC
>JANLVM010000907.1:0-2748 GCA_031364015.1 Gemmatimonadaceae bacterium | reverse complement strand
GTCACTTATCAGACTGAGATGCAGCAGTACCTAGTCCGCGAAGCGCGCCCGTTGTCCGAAGCGGGATCTGCGTACCCCTCTCGCGTCGACCTGCATGACCGCTCTGCTCTTCGTTGACACCAACGTGCTGGTATCTGCGATCGATGCCGCCGCAGGCGAGCGACATCATGCCGCACGAGGTTGGATCGAATCGCTGTGGAGAAATCAACGCGGTCGGGTGAGCGTGCAAGTCCTTCAGGAGTTTTATGCAACCACTACGCGCAAGCTGCACCCTGGACTTGCACCCGCGGATGCGCAACGCGAAGTTCGCGCGCTGTTGACCTGGTCACCCGTCGAAACACCGCGCCAATTCTCGAGCGTGCGTGGCACATCGAAGCACGCTACCAGCTGTCGTGGTGGGATGCGCTCATCGTCGCTAGCGCACAAACTGTCGGATGTCGCTATTTGCTCACCGAAGACTTGCAGCATGGTCAGGACATCGACGGCTTGCTGGTGGTGAGCCCGTTCCGCATGACGCCGGAAGACCTCGCCTGAGCATCTCCTGAACGTCAAGCCGTAGGCGTGTGTTGCCAGTAGAGTGCACGCGGAAAACTGCGGCACGCGCCAAGGCGGCTCCTGATGCCAATGCAGTTGCCAACGGCGTACGTTCGCGCGTAAGATTGTCGTTGCCATGACCCAGCCCTCAGCATCCTCGACCGCGGATCTTTCGCGGCTGCGCATCAATCGTGACGCGCCATCGCCGGGAGTCCGAAGCGCGCTGCTGCGAAACCTCCTGCTGCTGGTGATCACACTGGCGCTCGCGCTGGTTGTTTTCTGGTTCATGCGAACCAGATCGGTGCCGGTGGTGCAAGTCGCCACGGTCGGTGCCGCGACCAGCGTCGGTGCAGCGGGCGCGACCAGTGTCACGGCCAACGGGTATGTCGTGGCGCGCACGAAAGCGTCCGTCTCCGCGAAAGCCGCTGGACGCCTGGCGTATCTCGGGGTGAGTGAGGGGTCGTTCGTCAGACAAGGCGTGGTCATCGCTCGCCTCGACAATGCCGAGTTCCAGGCAGGCATCGCGCAGGCCGAAGCCAATGTGGCGGCCAACGAGGCCAGCCTTATCGAGGCGACGTCGGATCGCGATCAGGCGGTGCGCGAAGCGAATCGACAGCGCGATGTGCGGGCACAGAATGCCAATCTGATTTCGCAACAGGAGCTGGACGCCGCGATGAGTCGAGCGTCTCAGGCAGAAGCGCGGGTGAGTGCGGCTATGGCCAGACGGCGCGCGGCTGAAGCGGGGCTCAGGCTCGCCTTGGCAAACAACGACAACACCATCATCCGCGCGCCATTCACGGGCACCGTGCTCCGCAAGGACGCGGAAGTGGGCGAAGTGGTCGCGCCCAGTGTCGGCGGCGGGCTGACCCGCGGAGCGGTCGTGACCATGGCCGACCTGACGACGCTCGAAGTCGAGGTGGACGTCAACGAAGCGTACATCGCGCGCATCAGCAAGGGTCTCTCGGCACGGATCACACTCGATGCCTATCCCGATACGTCGTTTCGTGGTGCGGTGCGTCAGGTGGTGCCAACCGCCGATCGGCAGCGCGCGACGGTGCAGGTGAAAGTGTCCATTACCGATCGCGATTCGCGGATTCTTCCAGAAATGGGCGCCAAGGTCGACTTTTTGCAGCCTGAGGTGTCCGCCGCGGGCGCCGCGCAACCGGTGGCACGTCCGGTGGTTCGAGTGCCGCAGACTGCGGTGCAAGAGGACGCTGGCAAGAGTGTGGTGTGGATCGTGCGGAACGACAGACTCACGCGTCGCGAGATCGAGGCCGGTCCCGTGAGTGCAGGCTTTCGTGAGGTGCGCTCCGGGTTGACAGGTGGCGAGCTCGTGCTGATTGGCGGGGTAGAGAAACCAACCGACGGAATGCGCGTAAAAATCGGACAGTAGCACGCGTGACCGAGAACTCCGCACAGGGCTCTCGAAACGGCTCGATCAACTTCTATCAGAGGATGCAGCGATGGCGCTCGTCGAAATCCGAGACGTGTACAAGTCATTCCGACGGGATACGCAGGCCGTCGATGTCTATACGGGACTGAACATCGATTTCGAGGAAGGCAGCTTTACTGCGTTGATGGGTCCCTCTGGCTCAGGAAAGTCGACGCTGCTTAATCTGGTGGCAGGGTTGGACAAGCCAACCAGCGGCACGGTGCGGGTAGGCGGGTCGGTGGTAAGCGCGATGAATACCACGCAGCTCGCAGCATGGCGCTCGCGCACCATTGGCTTCGTGTTCCAGTCCTACAACCTCCTGCCAGTGCTCACGGCGCAGCAGAATGTGGAGCTGCCGCTACTGCTTACGAATCTCAACAAGCGCGACCGCACGGAACGCGTAGCGATTGCGTTGGGTGTTGTCGGTCTGTCCGATCGGATGGATCACTTTCCGCGACAGCTCTCCGGCGGTCAAGAGCAGCGCGTGTCGATCGCTCGCGCCATCGTGGCGGATCCGCAGTTGATCCTCCTTGACGAGCCGACCGGTCAGCTTGACGCCAAGAGCTCCGAAGAGCTGCTCTCGCTATTGCAACGCCTGAACAACGAGTTCAACAAGACCATTATTGTCGTGACGCATGACGCCAAGGCCGCTGAGCGCGCCATGACCGTGCTGCATCTCGAGAAAGGCGTGCTGGTGGAGCGCGACCTGGCGATGCTGGGAGATCCGGGATGAAATACCTCCCACTCGTGCTGTCCAATCTCAAGCGGCACATGCTGCGAAC
>JANLVM010000057.1:0-1896 GCA_031364015.1 Gemmatimonadaceae bacterium | reverse complement strand
ATCAAGCCCCGCCGACAGCAACTGAATGACCAGAATGTCATCGTACCGGTCGACAATCAGCGACGGGAGTAAATCCCCTTCGCCGAACACCAGCCGATACGCATTCGCCTGCTCAGTGAGCGGTTCGCGACGCGCAATACTGGCCGACAATCGCGCATACCACCACGCCGCGTCTGGCGTGCGCGACGGATGCGATTCGACAAGTCGCAGCGAAATTTCCGACGCTGGGCTCCAGAGTGCCCACCCCAACGGTTCGCCGCGTGCCGAATCCATTCGAATGATGCCGGCGGGCGCGTTCGGACGATCGACCACATCGCTGCGGAAAATCCACGGATGACCGCCCTTGATGCGCTTGGTGCCGCGCGGCGAGATCGTGGCAACGCCGTCCAGCACCTTCATGGGAGCGTCATGGTGGAGACGCGGGACGTGGCCGAGGGGTTGGCGCTGACTTCCGTTCACGCTTGATGGCCGCAATCGCGCGCGCATGCTCGGCGAACGTTGTGCGGAACTCATGATGTCCGTCGGGATGCGCAACGAAATACAGGTACGGCACATTGGCGGGATTGAGCGCCGCCACGATGGACGCCTCACCCGGCGACGCGATAGGACCCGGTGGCAGCCCCGCATACTTGTACGTATTGTACTTCGACTCGATCTCGAGATCCTTGAACAGCACGCGCTCGACGTGATTGGGCAGCGCGTACTGCACCGTTGGGTCGGCCTGGAGTCGCATGCCTTTCTTCATGCGATTCCAGTACACGGCCGCAATAATCGAGCGCTCCTCGGGCTTGCGGGCCTCTTTCTCCACGATCGACGCCATCGTCATCGCGTCGTGTCGCGAGATGCTGAGTGCCTGCAGCCGATCGTTCCACTCAGACTTCCACGCGGCCTCGAAGCGTTCCAGCATTTCGACCACGGCTTCGCGGGCCGTCGTGCCGTCGGCGAATCCATAGGTGGCCGGAAAGAGGTAGCCCTCGACCGAGGGCGCCGGCACGTTGAGCCGCCGACGCCACGCCGAGTCGGTCACGACCGCGCGCACCGAGTCTTCCGACACCGACAACGCCTTCGCGACGAGCGGGGCGATATCACGCACATCGTATCCTTCGGGGATCGCGACCGTGTGCATGAGACTTCGGCCACTCACCAGGGCATCGAGCACGAACGAGTAGCCTGAGCGCTTCGAAAACTGGTAGGCACCTGGCTTGATGGCGCGCGAGCGACCGGTGCTGGTGGCGAACCAACGAAACATGCGCGGCGAACCGATCACGCCCGCCTGCTCGAGCGAATCGGAAGCGGCTCGCACCGTACTGCCTTTGGGAATTCGAACGCGTACCGT
Organism: Gemmatimonadaceae bacterium; assembly: GCA_031364015.1. GTDB lineage: Bacteria > Gemmatimonadota > Gemmatimonadetes > Gemmatimonadales > Gemmatimonadaceae > Gemmatimonas. Next base: position 560 of record JANLVM010000057.1, on the reverse strand, counting down.
CGCCTCGGTGCCGGCATTGCCACCGATCTCTCGCGTGAGCCAGAACAACGTTGCCGCGATCACGATGAACGCCGCTAGCATCCAAACGCGCCCGCGAGCACGCCGCCGCGAGGCCGCTCGCGCCATCATATGGTGGAGTCCGTCGCCACCACCGCTTCTCCCAGCAAAACGCCTTGCTTGGCCGCGCGCAACACGCCGTCCAACAACACCGCAGCGGCCATCGCGTCGACATCGTTTTTACGTCCGCGCGTCGAACCCCCCTGTTCCCTGATGCTGCGGAGCGCCGACGACGTGGTAAATCGCTCGTCGACCAGGCGAATGGGCAACGCCTGTCGCGCTGCCAGCTTCGCCGTCACCATGCGCACTTCGCGCGAGCGATCGGTTTCTCCGCCAAACGCATCGATGGGCAGGCCGAATACGTAGCCCTGTGCGCCCAGGTCGACGGCGCGACGCATCAGTTCCGCCAGTGGCGCGCGTTTGCCCACGCGTCGGACAATCACGCCAGCGGGCGACGCGAGAATCCCCAGGTCATCGCTCACGGCCAAGCCGATGCGTTTGTC
>JANLVM010000040.1:0-1747 GCA_031364015.1 Gemmatimonadaceae bacterium | reverse complement strand
GGACGTTGGGCGTCGATCGCCGGTTCTAGCGATAGCGTTGGTCCAGGGAGGACGCGCGAGCGGCTTTCAGGCTGGAGGGCGGAGTTGAACGTTCAACTCCCTCCTCCAACCTTGTCAGATCTAGATCACGCGCGATGTCCTCCCCCTGACTGGCAGATACACGGCACCGCTCGTAGAAGGAGGCGGTGTTTCTCGACGTGCCTTGTCGCTTTTGCGACGGGCACGTCTGTGCGTTCGGCCCGAAAACTTTCGAAAGCAGACTCAGGATTATCAAAACTATACATGTAATGCCACTTTCCTGCATGCGGCTTTACATTCGCAACACCACAATCTACATTCAGGCATGTCTCGCCCTCCACGACGCGTTCGCGAACCCGTCCAGGTGTACCTGGAATCCTCCGAAAAACAGCTGCTGGATCAGCTGTCACTCAGCACGTCGCTCAGTCGCGCAGAGCTGATGCGACGTGGGCTCCGTCGTTTGGCCGCGGAGATGGCCACTGATGCCACGCCGGGTCAGTCGCTGACATCGCTCATTGGTGCGCTCGGCCACGACGCCGACATTCCGAACGATTTGTCGGTTCGTCACGACGACTACCTGTATCCAGAGCCGGATCCCGATGCGGACGCCACGGGCCACGATTGACACGGGTGCGCTGCTCGCACTCGCGTCGCCGCGCGATCAGTATCACGCGCGAGCTGTCGCGATTGCACGAGCGCATCTAGCCAAGGGCGGCCGCTGGGTGGGATCGGTGCTGGTGTTGGCGGAACTGCACGGGCATCTGTTGCGTTGGCGCGAGCCGCGCATTGCGCACCGCGTACTCGACGCGGTGCGTCGGGACACGGCCTACCAGTGGGCCGCTGTCGACGACGCACTCCTTGACGCGGCGACCTCCAACTGGCTGCTGCGGTTCCCGGACCAACGCCTGTCACTGACCGATGCGGTGACGTGCGAATTGATGACGCGCGAGCGCATCAGCAGCGTGTTTGCGTTCGACCAGGATTTCGTCGTAGCCGGGTTTTCACTGCAGGCGTGAGGCCGCGACGCTCGATTTCATCCTGCCTATCCCGAAGGACTCGTGGTAACTGGATCAGCAGGGCGGCGCCCCTAGAAAGGCCGCGCGAGCGGCTTTCAGGCTGGAGGGCGGAGTTGAACGTTCAACTCCCTCCTCCAACCTTGTCAGATCTAGATCAGGTGCGATGACCTACCCCTGACTGGCAGATACACGGCACCGCTCTTAGAAGGAGGCGATGCCGTGTGCGATTCGCGTCACGGAGTTTTTTCGCGACGTGCGCTCGCGCCAGCTAGTGCTAGCAGAGCGCTAGCAGCCGGACTTGCTCGTGATGGTCGAGGTCAGGCCGGCGATGCGCCACACGCCGCCCGCCTTCTCCACGCCTACCACGTCGGACAGCAGCCAGCGACACCTCGACTTGTCTGGGAGGAGGAGGTCGAGAATGCCAGTGAGCTTGAGCGTGCCCCGATTACTCTGCAGGTCCATCGTCGCGATGTCGTACCTCAGGCTCAGGTCAGTCTTGGCGCTAAACATGTCCTGATATCCCTTTCGCACGTTGGCCGGCATGCCCGAAAAAAGTTGCACGGCACCGGGGAGGTTCTCGGCGCTGAGTGCGGCGGCATACTGGGACACGAGCCTGCGAACTGAAGCCGAATCGGCGGCCGCTTCGCCGGCTGCATCCCGTGCCGATTTCTCGCGTGCTGCGGCTTCGCGCGCCGCCGCCTCGCGTGATGCAC
>JANLVM010000949.1:0-2185 GCA_031364015.1 Gemmatimonadaceae bacterium | reverse complement strand
CCTTGCCGCTCTATCCGCAGTTCTGCTTCTTACCGCCGCATCCGCCGCAGGCGCACAGGTCTTGCCCGGTGGCGAAGAGGAATGCGATGCGCAGTGCATTACGAATTACGACGGTGAAGGCCGAATTGTCGGTCATGGTTGCATTGGTGGCGGTGACCGCGGCAGAAAGAACTGCTACGCGACCATCGGAGATTGCAACACGGAGCCGTGTGGGAGCTTCGCCATCGTGGATGCCACTGGTGCGGTTGGCCCAATCCAGGCATGCAGTCGAGTCAGTGCAGAGGAGTCCCTTCCGCGCCCCGCGGAGCCCCGACAGGCTTTCGGCGGCGACCGAATGCGCGAGCTTGGTGTGCGAGTTTCAGCCGATCGGCTGCCGAAGGCGCTGGCGGTAAGTGGTCGTCGGTCCGCTCACTGAGTCAGAACACGACTGGGTCGGTCGCGCTTGTCGACCGCGTTGTGTTCGACGGCTGACTGGACACGGACGGGTTACACAAATTGCGCGTGCCCACAACTCTACCCGAAGTGGTCAGTCGAGCACGCCGCGGCCGCGGTATCCCCGCATCACGACGTGCTCATAGCCGTTCGTGGGGTCCATGCCCAGGCTCAGTGCCTTCTGCACGGCCACCGGTCCGCGATTGTAGACCAACAGCGCGAGCTTCAGGTTGCCCTTGTATTCGCGAATCAAGGCGCGCAGATACTTGAACCCAATTCTCAGGTTGATGTCGGGATCCAGGAGCAGCTCACGCGTGACGTTCGGCTCGAACTCCCGCGCCGTGCCCAGCATCAGCTGCGTGAGTCCGGTAGCACCCACAGGGCTTGCGGCCTTGGTATCGAAAACACTCTCGACACGAACCAACCGGAAGCCAAGCTCCGGTTCGAGGCCGGCGGTGATAGCGGCATCATAAATCCGGCGCGCCAAGTCGGGCTTGATGCGATATCGCGTCGAATAGGTATAGATTCGATGCCACCGGCTGAGCGATTCGCGACGAGCGACTTCGCGCGGATCGACGCCAAAGGGAAGCGACGGCGCCAAGATGGCCTTGCGCTTCAGGACCTCGCCAGCCGGACGCCACGACGGTTGTATGGGCAAGCTGGAACTGGCTGCCGCGCTCGCCGCCATTCCGGCCGCCGTCACTGGTCCACGCGCGTCGGCCACTGCAGCAGGCAGGGTGCGCAAAACCGCGCGTTCCGGCTTGAAGATCGCTGCGGCGGTAAACACGAGGGTAACAGCGACTGCGACTCTGGTTAGTCGACGCTTAGCCTGCCGACGATGCATCCGTCGCCGACGAGCCGCCGCGTCCAAGCTCAAACTGCCGTCGAGCGAATCGAGACGTCTATTCATCACAGGCCTCCGTCCAAGTCGTCAGGTCTGTCACGGACCGCTGATGAAATCCCCCTTCGTGCCGCCGCGCTTCTCGCGCAGCATGATCTCGGAGATCACCATCGTCCGGTCGATCGCCTTCGCCATGTCGTAAACTGCCAGTAACGCCACGGAGACTGCGGTCAACGCTTCCATCTCCACCCCGGTTTGAGCGGTGGTTCGAACCACTCCTTCAACGCGAAGGCCCGGCAGGGACTCATCGAGGTTAACCTGAACTTCTATCCCGGACAACGGCAAAGGATGGCAGAGCGGTATCAGCTCGGCGGTGCGTTTGGCGGCCTGAATTCCGGCCAATCGTGCCACTGGTATAACATCACCTTTTGCTAATGTGTTGTCACGTATCGCCTTAAACGTATCGTGTGCCATGCGAATGTGCCCGCTGGCAAACGCCGAGCGAAGGGAAAATGGCTTGTCGCCAACGTCCACCATTCTGAAAGATCCGGCCGAATCCACGTGCGATAGCTCGCGCGCCACTTGGCCAGTCGCCGGGTCGCTGTTCGTTTTGCCTGCCTTCACGTGTGCCTCGAGACGCGGGACGTTTGGCTGTTTGCGCACGGCTGCATGTCGGCTAGGAGCGCAGGGTGCGGTGCAATGCGCCAAGCAACGATGCGCTGAGCAGTTGCGGACTCACGTTGCCCCGCGCACGTACTTTGGTCTGCTCGACTTCCATGAGCGCGATCGCGGTGCGACGCGCGTCTGGTTCGTGTCCCGAAGCAACGAGCTCGCGGGCGCGTGCATGCAGCAGCACCGTAAGGGCGTCCAACATGTCGGTGAACGCACCGCGCGCACCAGACACACCTTGGC
>JANLVM010000915.1:0-8129 GCA_031364015.1 Gemmatimonadaceae bacterium | reverse complement strand
CCCCGCTTCAACCGGGAATTGGGCATCAGCAGGTGCTTGCGGCGGAACTTGAAAGGCATTTTGAGGAGTCTCTTATCAAGGCAGGCCTTCAGCGAGCCTCGCGGGGAGTCTCTCCCGTCCTTGGAGAACGCGTTGATTTCGCGGCCTCTCGGACAGGTTCTGCTCCCTCCCTGCTTGGTGAGATCGAATTCCGGCCGAACTTTGAGAAGGACTTGGTCAAGTTTACGATTGCAGCGCGAAATGGGCTGCTCGGCTTGGGTCTCCTGGTAGTTGCTGGCTCACGAAGCCAGATCAATCCGTCGTACTCTACGATGCCAGAATTCGCAAAGGTGGTTAGAATCGTCCGGGAGTTCGCGCCTGCATTTCCGCTCTGCGTTCTTGGAATGTCCGGGCAAATCACGTAGGCGCTCGCTAACAAAGCGTTGCAGCCTGACGGCCGCGCTATTGATTGCGCGCTTCGCACGCTTTATTTGATGCGGCCGCAGCTGAACGCAAACGTTAACCCGCCGCCGACTGGGTCGGGCGCTGGGCGAGCCTTGCGCCATCGTATATACACACGCATATTAAGTGTGTGCGATTCACATAGGATCCTCGCAAGAGCGCCCGAAACGTCGAGGAACGTGGCTTCGACTTCGCGTTCGCTTCGGCGACCTTTACCGGGCCGACGGTGGAGCGCATCGACGCTCGGCGCGACTGTGGCGAGGTGCGGCGCATCGCCGTGGGCCGGTTTGCGTCGGTCGCCCTGACTGTGATCTACACCGATCGTGTCGCCTCGGACGGCACACCAGAACGCCGCATCATTTCTGCCAGAGCGAGCAAACGCCGTGAGCGAAAAACCTACGAGCAAGCGTATCCGGAAGCCTGAAGTGCCCTCGGTCGGTCGAGCAGATCTCGCCCGGCTCCGTCGCATGACCGACGCCGAAATCGAACGGACGTCTCCGCCGGAACTCAAGAATCTGGCGAAGGATTTCTGGGATGCGGCCGAGCTGGTACCGGCCGTCGCGAAGGAGCCCATTTCTCTACGCGTGGACACCGACGTGCTCATCTGGTTTCGCGCGCAAGGGCCCCGCTACCAGTCGCGCATGAATGCCGTGCTGCGCGCGTACATGCGGGCGAAAGCGTCATCGCCGAAGAAACGGCCGGCACTGTCGCGCCGCGCGGGCTAACAATGGGTTGCAGTTGACAGCCGATATGAGGTTGCTTTCGTTGTTGACGCCGTCGCTGCTACGATCGCGTCGCCCGGTGAGTTGCTGCAGCGCATTGAGATCACGATACTGCAAGTCGCAGGTGCTCGGCTCGCGTCGCGTTCTGAAGAGCAGCTCACTCGCCACCTCATTGTGCTTGCCGAGCGTGTAGCGCAGCGAGGTCGTGACTGTGTGCGAGAGCGGCGATCATTCAGCAGGCCGTAGCTGCCGAAGATGGTGAGGGCGCCACGTTGATAGCCCACGTTGATAGCCCACGTTGATGGCCCACGTTGCCCCCGACGTCGGTGCGACCGGTGGTGCCCTGCGCCAACGACAGTCCGCCGCTCGAGCCGGCATCGACTTTCTTCTTGAGGACGCAAATAGCCCGAGCGTCGTAGGCATCGCCCTCACTCTGCGCGCCTATGCTGCCCGGACGTAACCGGCGCGCCATCGAAGAAACCCCGACGCGATCGGCAAGCCGCGCGCGTCCTTTCGCGGCGATCGGGATCATCGGGCGACGAATACGCGTCGAGTAGCTGAGCTAGAGTTGCTCGCGCTCGTCGAATTGGTACGCCACGAGGCCGGTTGGGTAGACGCCGGCATACTGATGTCGAAGCGCGTGGCCGGAGGGATAGCGATCCGCCGTCCAACACGCGGTGCACCAGAACGGCGACAATGTCCGGGTTCCCGGAATTTTCGCGTATCTCAAGATGGGGACGTTTCGGTGGAGCAGCCAATTGCCGAAGCACGACCCCCAGCAGTCGAGGTGACTTCGCCGGAGACACAAGCAGTCGGCGAAACGCCCGAGACCAACCGCCCTGGGACTTGGAGATAGTATGAAACACACCATCGTAGGTCTGTCGCGTCGAGTGTCCATACCGCTTACTGTGGCCGCGTCGCTCGTGGTGGCTGCGTCGTGCGGCGACGCCACCACCGAGCCAGAAGTGATTGCGCTCAAGTCGCTGCGCCCCGCCGGCACGGCGATCGCTTCATGCACCGTCTGGCCAGGAGCCGTTACCCTCAAAGGCGTCGGGTTCCTGCGCCCCGAGAGCGCCGTCTGGGATCCGCAGAGCGGATTCTGGTACGTCTCCAATCAGGGGGCGCAGGCCAGTACCACCGATGGCTTCATCAGCAAACTCAGCAAGGACGGCGCGCTCGTTCAATTGAATTGGGTGACAGGACTCGGCAATCCATCTGGGATGCGCATTCTCGAAGGCAAGCTGTACGTATCCGATCCCAACCTGCAGGCGACACTGCCGAACTATGCCATCGTGGCGATCGACGTGGCCAGCGGGGCGCTTCAGAAGACGTATACGCTGGATATCAGTCTGATGAACGCCCCGAATCGCGGGCTCAATGACCTCGAGGTCGACAAGACCACCAACGCGCTGTACGCATCCGTCTTCGATACGCGCGCCGGATTCGGCGAGACCATTATCAAGGTGCCGTTGGATGGGACCGGCAGCAACGCCTCACAGTTCGTGACACCGGGATCGGTCGGGATTCGGCCGAACGGCATACTCATCTACAAGCGGGATCTCATCGTCATGAGCGGGAGCGGGGGGTTCTCGCGTGTAGGTCTCGACACGCGGGTCATTGAGGCAATGGGATCTACGTCCTTCGTCGATCCGCTGTCGGGAACTCCCATCCTGGACGGGATCGAGTGGGACGGGAACGCGTTTCTGTTCACGTCGCACGGCCTCGCGACGGCGGAACCGAACCACGTCGATTACCTGGCGAGAATCCTGTTCGTGAAGAACGGCGCGCAGTATGCTCGACAGGAAGAGAAGCTGTGCACCCTGACGGATCCGACCGCCGCGTATGCGCCGCAGGGAGCAGCCGACATCGGCTTCGACAGCGCTCGTCGCATCGTCGCGATTCCTCAACTGTTCGGCAACGCGATCACGTTCCTCCCGCTGGGCAAGTAGGTCCGTGTCGGCGCTGCCACGTCACCCGCCGCCTAGCGACGCATCGCGCGCCGTTGGTCGAACCAGTGCAGCACGACAATCAACGGAGGCCCGTCGGCCGGAACTGCCGGCGGGCGTACCATCACGAATTGCTGGCCATCCGATGACGCGTCCCAGTTGGTGGTGTTCTTGCGCGGGAACTGCCCGCCGAACAGTGCGCGTGGTGCGCTGGCGCGGAATTCTGCGCCGGGTGTGACCGCGACCGCGAATACGGAATCCGGTGTGCGGAAAAGCAACTCGCGTCCTCCGCGCACCCACCGCGGCTCGGCACCGCCGCGCAGTGAGACGCGCGTTCGGCCGCCACCTTCAGCAACACTCCGCACATAGACCTCCAGCACCCCACTTTCGTTCGACGCGTACGCGAGCCAACGGCCATCGGGTGACACGGCCGGATTCCGTTCCATGTTCGGCGTGACCAAGAGAGCGCGCGCGACAGATGCGCCGCCAAGTGACGCGATCCAGATATCCTGACCGGTCGGCGAGCCCACTGTCTCGCGGAACGCCGCCTGTCGGCCGTCGGGCGTCAAACTCAACTCGAACACGCCGCGCCGCGCGAATAGCTGAACCGGCTTGCCGCTGCCGTCGGACGGAATCGAATAGATACCGCTGCCGTCGGACCCCCGCCGGGCGTAGATCAGTCGTCGGCCGTCCGGCGACCATTGGGCGGAAAGCGTCGACGTGTCAAACGTGATGCGCTGCAGGCGGCGCTCGCTCACGCTCCATGCCCACGTGTCGCCGATGGTGCCTGACCGCGCGCGCGAGCTCAACTCGACGATCGTCACCGCGATACGACTCGCGTCGGGCGAGAAGCGAGGCGAATGATACTCGCGCGGCGGTGCCGGCAGCGTGGTGGTTCGTCCGTCGCGATTCATTACGACGAGCTCCGAGTGACCGCCCGACCCACCTAGGTACGCGAGCGTGCCCGTGCGCGCGACGCCGAGCTTAGCGGCCTGCGCGGTGCCCAGCACCACATTGTCGGGGAGAAGCTTCACGTTGCTGGCGATCGGCTCCGGCACACCGACGATGCGCCGTTTCCCCGCGTCGAACGGAACCGCGAACAGGGTGCCGTCCAGTTCGACATACACCAAGTACCCTCCGTCCACGAAGTGTGGGCTCATCCCTCGCTGGTCAAGCGCCGTCACGACGTTGTCGGCGAGCGTCATCGCCTTCAAGCTCCCACCGGAGTCGCTGACAGCCGCGAACACGACGGTGCGCGCGTCGGGTAGCAACTCCGGAAACCGGAACGCTTCCCCGCGCGCTGAGTCGGGCGTCGCAATGACCGTGGACGGGCCACCGGCGGCGCTGACTCGCCGCAACTGTCCGGCCGCACTGAATACGATCACGTCGCCGATACCCCACGAGGCTCCGTACGGGTCGCCACTCACGTCACAGATCGCGATCACCGCTCCGCCCGCGAGTGCGACCTTGCGGAGTTTGCCGTCCTGAATGAATCCGAGCCATCGGCCATCGGGAGAGAAGAAGGGCCCGCGCGCATTCGCGGTTCCGGGAACTCGCTCCGGCTCCACATGATCGAGATGGCGTACGAAGAGCAGCACGCCAACCGAGTCCCGGCCTTCATACGCGATCTGCGAACCATCAGGCGAAAGCGCGATCGGCGACCCGACCCCCTCGACCAGAGCCGATCCCCGCCCAAAGCTCATGTTGAAGCGCACGGTGGGCGCGGGCACCGGTGGCGCCCGATGCGTGAGGAGCCAGACGCTGGTTCCAACGCCGACGGCGGCGAGAACCCACGGTACGCCGCGTTGCACACGCTGCCTTGCGGTCGGTCGCGCAATCATCCGCGAAGCGGCTGTGCCGACGCGCGTCGTCGGGACGTCGGAAGCGCGTGCCAATGCCTCCGCGAATTGCGCAGCCGTCGCGAAGCGATCGGCCGGGAATTTGGCCAGCGCGGTGAGCACGGCGTCGTCGACGCCAGACGGCACCGTATCGCGCAGCGTACCGAGCGGGGTCGGGCGCTCTGCCATCACGCGCGCCATGATCGCCTGCACACTCGAGCCCGTGAATGGGGGTTCGCCGGCGAGCATTTCGTACGTGACCGCGCCGAGCGAGTAGACGTCGGCGCGCGCGTCGATGGTGCGTTCCCCCATCGCCGCCTCGGGACTCATGTACTGCGGCGTGCCAAGGGAGAGTCCGGTCTGCGTCATCCGTTCACCAGCGACCGTCTGCACCGCGAGCGCAATGCCGAAATCCGCAACGAGGGCTTGACCGTCGTGGAGCAGGATGTTCTCGGGCTTGATATCCCGGTGTATGACACCCTGTCGGTGCGCATAGTCCAGGGCACTCGCCACTTCCCGCGCGATGCGCACAGCCTCCGGGACGGCGAGTTGCTTGTCGCGCTCAAGCCGCGCACGCAGCGTCTCGCCGGTCACGACGGGCATCACGTAATAGAGCAGTCCCTCGGCGTTGCCCGAGTCGAGCAGCGGCAGAATGTGCGGATGCTGCAACCGCGCGGTGGTCTTGATCTCCGACAGGAACCGCTCGCCGCCGAGCGTCGCACCCAGGTCCGGGTGCAAGACTTTGATGGCCACCTCGCGATCGTGCTTGAGGTCGTGCGCGAGGTACACGGTCGCCATACCGCCGGCACCGAGCTCGCGCTCGACGCGGTAGCGGTCGGACAGCGTCGCAGCCAGTCGCGTGATTACGGCGCCTTCCATCCGCATCCGTTCCTCTCTACTCCTGCATGACCGGAACGCGCGCGACGGCAACGGCGGTTCGTGGGGATGAAGCGGTGGCTGGGCCTCCCCGGTAACGTGGTGGCACGTCCTGCCGCACCACGGTCCACGCGCACGCCGTCTCGCGCCGATGCGCATACCCGGAGGCCAGCCGTCACGGAGATAATAGGCCTGGATCTGCACAAGCGCGAGAGTCCAACGATCCATCAAAGCGGACGACGGCACCGCCACCGACCGCCTGATTGCGACGAATCGGGAGCGGTTTTGGCCGGACGTGGCGCTGCTGGGACGTTGGCCCCGGTGCTTACCCGCGCTTGGCCTAGCGCGTATTTTTTCACGAAGGAGAGCCCCTGCCGCCGCAGCAACAACAATCTCATGGCCGATACCGACAGCTTGAGCGTCGCCGCGTCGGCAGCATACAACGCGTACGCGTTCGTGGCCCACGACCGCGAGTCCTTGGACAAGCTGGTCCCGCTTGTCTATGGCGAGCTGCGCGCCATCGCGCATCGTCATCTCCATGCGCGTGGCGCCGCAGACACGCTCAACAGCACGGCGTTGGTGCATGAGGCGTATCTCAAGCTGGGGAAGAAGGCCGGCACGGTATGTCAGGACCGGGCCCATTTCTTCGCGCTGGCCTCAATGGTGATGCGACAGATTCTCACCGATCGCGCGCGGGCCCGTGTGGCAGAAAAACGTGGCGGCCGGCAGACGCGCGTCACGCTCGAGGAAGACACGCTGGTGGTGGACGAGCAGGCGGAGTCGCTGTTGCAGCTCGATGACGCACTCGGTCGCCTCGCGGAAGTGGCACCGCGACTCGTGCGCGTCGTGGAGTTCCGCTTCTTCGGCGGGATGTCGGAAGACGAGATCGCGTCGGTATTGGGAGTCACCTCTCGCACGGTTCGTCGTGACTGGGACAAGGCCAGACTGCTGCTGCGACGCGCCTTGGCCTTATGACCGACTGGCTCGCCGCGTCACGCTGGCAGCTCCTTGAGCCGTTGCTGGACGCCGCCCTGGAGTGTGCGCCGAAGGAACGCGACGCCTTTGTGCGGCGCGCGACGGAGACCGACTCCGCGTTGCGGGATGAACTGAACGCGTTGCTGCGTGATGCTGCGCGCATGACGGAACTCCGGTTGCTCAACCAATCGGCCAGTGGCGTGTTCTCGTCACTGCTCCGTGAAAACGCCGATGACGTTGTGCGTATGCTGCAAGCCGCCTTGACGAACCGCTATGCGATTGTCCGGCCCATTGGTGCCGGTGGAATGGCCACGGTCTACCTGGCGAACGCATTGCAGTTCGATCGACAGGTCGCGATCAAGGTGATGCGTCCGGATCTCAGTCGAACTGTCGGCGCCGAGCGCTTTGCCCGTGAGGTGCGTCTGGTGGCGACGCTTGAGCATCCGAACATCGTGGGAACGTTCGATTCAGGGGAAGCCGATGGCCACTTCTGGTTTGCCATGCCGTTCATCGACGGGGAGTCGCTGCGACAACGCATGGCCCGCGATGGCGCACTTCCGCTTGACGAATCGTTGTCAATTGTCCGAGAGGTGGCCGATGCGCTGGGATATGCCCACCGTCGCGGCGTGATGCATCGCGACATCAAGCCGGACAATATTTTGCTCTCCAACGGGCACGCCTTCGTTGCCGACTTCGGCGTCGCGCGCGCGATCCAATCGAGCGAGCAGGCGTTGACAAACACGGGAATGTCGGTGGGGACACCGGCGTACATGGCGCCGGAACAAGCGGCGGGCGAGAGGAATCTGGACGAACGCGTGGACGTGTACGCGCTGGGCTCCGTCTTGTATGAAATGCTGGCCGGCACGCCGGCATTCACCGGCCCGAGCCGCATGGCGATCGTGGTTCGCGCGCGAAACAGTGATCCGCGTCCAATTCATGTAGTTCGGGCGGCGGTGACGCCGGCGCTCGACGCGGTGATTCTCAAGGCCATGTCGCGCACGCCGGCCGACCGCTACGCGACGATGTCGGCGTTCTGGGACGCTATTGCCGCGTCGATCACAACCTGACCAGCTTCACGCGAGGACGTGCAAGACGCGCCGAGCAGCTGCCCGGCGCGTCTCTGTACCGTCCACGGAGGTTCGTTGCGGCAGTGCCGCGAGAGCGGATGGTCGAGTTCGGACCAGGCCGATGGGGCGTTTCGGTTGATGGCGATGGCCGTCTGAGCTGAGCACTGCGGGATCCCACCGCAGCCGGTGATTGTTCGGGGAACCAATTCCCGGAGCGACGCTGTGGCGGCAGAGAGGGTATCCATGCGTAAGGTGATGGACGTG
>JANLVM010000871.1:0-2089 GCA_031364015.1 Gemmatimonadaceae bacterium | reverse complement strand
AGTGGCAGCGATCGTCCGCTGGCCGTGCCCAGATAGTGACCATCGCGATCGAACACGTCGGTGCGCGGCGTTTCCCCCTCGAACGTATAGCGCTCCACCCACAGCGTGCCATCGGGCGCGATCGCCATCGCGCGTACCACCGGTAGCGTCGCCGCCACGCCGACTTTCTCACCGACTTCAGCGCTGGGCGTCACGCACTCGCCGTCACTACCGAAGCGGACCTTGAGTCCTTCGGGATAGAGCTTGGACGCATCGGTGGTCTTGGCAACCACGGGAGCGACATCACGACGCACGCTGCGCTCGCGCCGGCCGTTGCGTGAGATGTCCACGACGTATGCGGACTGCCGCGTGGAGATCACGCGATCGCCATCCACCGTCCACGCGAGTTCACCGGAGAAGAGCGGCGGCAAGGCGAGCCCGACGCACTTGAACATCACCATCCTGGGTTGACGGCTGACGGTTGAGTCCATCACCACGGTGTCGCGCGACGTCCACCGCTCGAGACGCCGCACGTTGACCATCGTATCGCCGACGAGGTCGAGCGTGGTGTACAGCGTGTCACCACGTCGACGCACGGTACCCCACGTGCGCCCCCGCCCGATGATGAGTTTGCGCTCGGGAAGCACGGCGCCGACGGCGTCCCAGGAAAGCAGCGCCTGCTTCGCAGCATCCATGACAGACACGCTACCGTCGCGATCGACGTCGATCCCCTGCGGATACTCCATCTCGCCGGGTCCGCCACCGCGTCGCCCTACGGTGCGAATCCATGTGCCCGACGAATCGAACACGTGGATCTGATTGGAGTGACTCGCATCGAGCACCGCGATGCGGGCGGCACCGTCGGTCATCACCGAATTTGGGGCGACGTAGTCGAACGACTGCACACCACTGTCGGCACCGCCGATGCGGCCGATCTCCACGAACTTCCAGGCCAGCGGCGCATCGGTCGCCGGCCCGCGCACGATCGCCACGCCCGACGAGTCAGTGGTGTCGGTGCTGCTCGCGGTGTTCGCACTGTCGCCGCAACCCGCGGCCAGTACCGAGGCCAGCGTCGCCCCGAACAGCACTGCGACGCGGCGGCTCAGCATTCTTCCCCGTCGCGCACTGCACTGATGCCCACAAAGAGCGAGTCACCCGGGTGCGCCCCGCCGGTGCCGACCGACACGCGCAAGGGCTCCGCACTCGCAAACGCCGAGTCTTGCGCGTAGTACGACACCTTAGGAAAGGCGCCGGGCGCTTTGGGCGCGGCGCATCCTGCGCCTCCGGCAGCGATACCAACGAGGACGACCGCACGAATCATTCGACTTCCCCCGGGAGTGATCACCAAGAATTATCGCACGCGCGCCAAGTGCTGCCTGAAGACTGTCGCGGAGAGCGTCGGTCACGTGTTACCGCTTCACCGGCGGTTCTCCCGTCCACCACCACTGCGGCGGCAGCGGCTTCGCGCGCGGCCACACTTCATCGAGCGTGTTCCCGTCGTACAGGCGACCGTTCTTCATCACGTAGCGCACCGAGTTCGTGTTCTTGATATCCACCAGCGGATTCCGATCGAGCACCTGCAAGTCAGCCAGCTTGCCGACCTCCAGCGACCCGAGATCCTTACCCAGTCCGATCGCATCGGCGCCATGCAACGTGCCCGCGCGCAGCGTCTCGAATTCCGTGAGGCCACCGGACTGCATCATCCACAGCTCCCAGTGCACGCCGAGTCCCTGCAGCTCGCCATGCGAGCCCAGTCCAACACGACCGCCAGCCTTCACCATCTTGTCGAGCTGCGCGGCGAGTCCCTTGAAGATGTACTGGTCGTCGCGGTTGTACGGCACCGACTTCCACGCATCGAGCTCCTCGTGCGGCGTGAAGCGACGCAGCTTGGTGTCATCGTCTACGTTGTACTTCGTGAGCCAGTAGTTGAATCCGATCGGGCCGCCGTATCCCACAACGAGAGTGGGCGTGTAGGTGATGCCGCTCTCCGCTTGCAACTGCACCACATCCTTGAACAACGGAAAGATCGGCATGGCATGCTCGAGACCCGGATAGCCGTCCTGCATGAGGGTGAGATTCATCGACAGGTTGGAGCCGCCTTCGGTCGTGG
>JANLVM010000848.1:0-2209 GCA_031364015.1 Gemmatimonadaceae bacterium | reverse complement strand
AGAGGTTCCGATCGCGAATTTTGATCAGCCGTTAAAAACATAGCAGTTCTCCCTCAATCGAACTCCCACGCCCGCTCGCCAGGTCGAGCCCGTCGCGTTCCCGGGCACACGGTGTACCGCTTCAAGCAGGAACCTTTCTATTCGAACAATTTCACGCCCCCGGTGAAGCAGCTGGTGGACCGGATTTTGACGGGGGATTGAGACGACACCTTGATCGTCGCAGAATTTGACGCTATATAGCGTTCTTATTTGCGGCAACCGAGGATTGCGCTATGGCTCTTGCTCAATATGCCGAGGGCGGTTTGTTCGCCCCGCGCAAGATCGCCGATGTGCTGCATACCAGCAGCGACGACGTTGCCCGGACGCTCGGCCTCGGGCGGGACGCGTTGCAGCGCAAGGATCGGGTGAAGTCCGACAAGACCCAGCGGCGGCTGCGCGAAATGGTCGAACTGCTCAACAAGGTCGAGCCGCGCTTCGGCTCGGCGCTGATCGCCTACGCCTGGTACCGCTCGGAGCCGCTCGCGGGGTTTTCCGGTCAATCCGCGATGCAACTCGTCCGGGACGGGCGGGCGCAGGAGGTACTCGACTACATCGATGCGGTCGACGCGGGCGTCCACGCTTGAGCCAGGGCATCGCGTATCGCGACAAGCTCTACCGCGCGCTCAATCCGGTTTGGGCCCGGCAGCCGCTCTCGGGCAAAGGTGCGGCGCGTTATGGCGGGCGCTTCAATCCGGTCGGCGGGCCCGCCCTCTATTGCTCGCTGAGCCCGCTCACCGCCTTGCGCGAAGCCAACCAGGTTGGCGATCTCCAGCCGACGGTGCTGGTCGCGTACAACGCACGGATCGATCGCGTGTTCGATGGTCGTTCGGTCGAGGCGCTTGCAGAATTCGGGATGACGCCGGATTTGCTTGCCGACTCCGGTTGGCGCAACACGAGTGCGGCTTCGGGCGAAGCGCGGACGCAGGCATTAGCACGGAACTTGATCGAGAGCGGCTACAGCGGACTTCTCGTGCGCAGCTTCGCCCGAGGGGCGGGCGCCGACGATCTCAATCTGGTGCTGTGGCGATGGGGTGCGAAGCCGCCCAGCCAGATCGAATTGATCGACGACGAGAATCGGCTGCTGCGTTGAATTTCCCAGGAGAGGCCGCGCTCAGCGTAACTCTTTTCGACACACCCACCCCAAGCT
Source organism: Gemmatimonadaceae bacterium (assembly GCA_031364015.1). Classification (GTDB taxonomy): domain Bacteria; phylum Gemmatimonadota; class Gemmatimonadetes; order Gemmatimonadales; family Gemmatimonadaceae; genus Gemmatimonas. The sequence goes on along the minus strand of JANLVM010000848.1, from coordinate 1,023 downwards.
TACGCGAGACGCTGGAAAATTCCGCGGCAGGTTCCGCTTTGATAACAGGCAGGCCCGACCCGGATGGATCGACCCGGTTGCAGATCGCAGCCGTAGAGCGATGGCTTGACTTCGCCCCTGACACGGCCATCCTTCCGCCGATCGCGGGTGTGAGTTCCAGGGGGGCCGGTCACTGTGAGATTCGACAGGCGCCTGGGGGGACTGCTGGGGCTCTTGTTGCTCTGTGCGTGCGGCGACGGCGGCAACTCGAAGCCGCTGATCCAGCCGCTCAACCAGGCCGCCAGCCGGATCGAACCGAAGATCGTTATCCAGATTGCGCACCAGGCACCGGTCAGCGCGGTGCGTTGGGTCAACGGCGGACGCCATCTGCTTTCGCTCGCAAGAGACGGTTCGATCGTGGTGTGGGATGTCGAGTCCCAGGTGATCCTGGATGTCGCACAAGTGCCCGCGAAATGGTCGCCCGATGCGGGCAGCATGCTGACCCTGACCGACCTCAGACCAAGCGCGGACGGCAAGAGCCTCGAGCTGATCTATTACGATTCAATCAATTACCAAGAGACCCCGACGGGACTCAAGCCGAACGGCGACCCCTGCCCCGAAGGCGCGCGCCAGAAGAGGGACCCGAATCCGAAATTGCTGCCGCTGGTGTGGTGCACCTTTTCGCTCGACCTGGCTTCGCGCGAGGTGACCCCCGACCAGCGTATCACCACGCCGGCCGCCTATGTCGAAAACGATCCGGGCGAGCAGGCACGGATGTTTCCGTTGTCACCCGACGGCAAGTGGCGACCGATGCCCAACCACGACGACGGGGCTCCCGGACTGTTCGACGAGCGTGACGAAAATCTTTCATTCCCCAATCCGGGCTGCACCTCGATCGCCCGCTGCCGCTATGGCGTGAATCTGGTCCCGGTGGACCAGTCTGAAGAGACGAAAATCCTTCTCGGCGATGCGCGGGGCTATTTTCTCGATGCCGACATCAGCGACGACGGTCAGCGGCTGGTGCGGCTCGAAGGGCTGGCGAAC
>JANLVM010000840.1:0-5487 GCA_031364015.1 Gemmatimonadaceae bacterium | reverse complement strand
CTGGGCGACTGCCTGTGGTATATCGGCGCGTTCGCCACCGTGCTGGGTTTGTCGCTGGATGAGATCGCGCAACGCAACGTCGACAAGCTGCGCAAGCGGTATCCGGAGGGGTTTGACACAGAGCGCAGTCGGAACCGCACCGAATAGTGCCGACCGCGCGTTAAACAGCAACCGCGCCATCAGGGCAATGGCGAGGAGCGATTGGTCAAGCGTCAGCTGATCGCGGTAGCGTTTTCACCCCGATAGCGTAGTCGCGACTGGCCACCGAGCAACGCTCCGCGCCCTCTATAATCCACTCCTACAAAAAACTGCGTCCGTCGAACCGCGCCGACCCAGCGCCAAGCCCCAGTAGTTCCAGCGCGCTCGGCACCACGTCGGTCGTGCGTTGCGGCATTCGCGATGGTGGTGCATCGAGCAGCAGCGGTACCATCATCTGGTTCCGCAGTAGCGCACCGTGCGTCGAGACATGCACCGTGGGTTCGAAGCGCGCGCGCAAGTCCCAGTCGTGAGCGGCGGATATCACCATGTCACCGCCGCGCGGCGTGGGCACTAGCGATGACAGTTGCACAATAGCGTCGGGATAAGGCGAGGTGCTGCACGCCTGCCACGCGGCGTCCGCGTTGAGATCATGCAACGAACCGCCGAGGAGCAGCGGATCGCCGTCAACGACCACGTACGACCAGCGCGCGTCATGGCCCGCGTGGCTACGACGAATTTCAGCGACGCCGCGACGCGCGTGATGCACGCGCACGGTATTGGCATCGGCGGCTACTGCGACGAGATCGACCGACTGTCGGTCCAGCAAGCCGGTTAACACGGGCTGCCATCGCGCCGATAACTGTGCCACCAGCGCCGCTCGCGATGTTGGGGCTCCAGATAGACATGCGCCATGGCATTGCCGCCCACCATCAGCGCGAGGTCGGCACGCCACACATGCGTATGTGGATGCGCAAGTACGCGAAATCCGAGTCCGTCCAGCCACCCGTGCAAGTCGTCGTGCTGTGACACGGGAGCGTGCCCGTGATCACCCACCACCCACGTATGCAGCGTATCGCTCCAGCCACCCGCCGCCGCAATCTCCCACGCTCGCACGATCGCCCTATCGATGTCGCGCAGACTCTCGCGCACTAAGGCCGAGTCACTCCCGTGCGCGTGCGCAAGCTTGTCGGGACTCAAGACGCCCAGCATGGACAGTCGCGGTGGCACACGGGCGAATCGTCGCATGAATTCGTCGATAGCCGCCTGCTCGACACGTCGCCAGCCGTTCAAGTCTCCGCGAAAATGTGCGTACGCGGCGCGAATTGACCAGCGCACACCCCGCCCAATGCGTCCGTGCGTGGCGCCTCTGGCGATCATCATGAGCCCGGCCAATGACGGCTGTGCGAGTTCGTACAGCGTCGGGGAATCACTGTGGAGATCCCCGTCGGTGTGCCAGATGTCGATTCCGGAATAGCTGCGCAACTGCGACCAACCCAGCGAGCCCGCTCGATTAAACCATCGAAGACCTGGCATGCCGACGTGGGCGGGGTGACGTCCCATCACGAACGGTGCGTAGGCCGGGCCGGTAACCGAAGGGAAAGAACCGCTCACGGTGTGCATACCGCCGGCCGCGCGCAGCTTGGCCAATGCGGGAAGGTGACCCGTGTCGATCTCGTCCGTCAGCACATCGGGTCGCACGCCGTCAGCCACCACCACGAGCAATCGCGGTGTCGTCGCGGTATCATGCGCGGTAGCTTGCGACGTCATAGTTCGGATCTGATTCCTGGAGCACGTCGCACATCCCCACGCGTCCCCATGGCGAAACCCCGTAAATCCCAGCCACGCACGGCAACAGGCAAGAAGGCGTCACCCGATTCGCGCACACGTGCCGAACACGAGTCGCTGGAAGGGGTGATGGAGCGTAACAGTGAAGGGCACCGCAAAGCTGGACGATTTCCGGACGGCTCGGAGCTCGTCTCCAGCGGTGCCCGCAAGGTACGCCGAATGGACCCGCGTCTCATCGACCAGGATATTCGCGATCGGCCCATGCTCACCGAGGACGAAAAGCTGCTGCAGTCACCGCAGTCCGACCTCGGCACGTTTACCGTCTCCGATCCGTGGCGTGTCATGCGCATCACGGCGGAGTTCGTCGAAGGCTTTGACGCGCTGGCCGGAATCACAAAAGGCGTCACCATCTTTGGCTCGGCGCGCACAGGCCCTGACGACCTGCAGTACAACGCGGCGCGCGAAACGGCAAAACTGCTGGCCCAACAGGGATTCTCCATCATTACCGGTGCAGGTCCTGGAATCATGGAAGCGGCCAACAAGGGCGCCAAAGAAGGCGGCGGACACTCGGTCGGATGCAATATCGAATTGCCGTTCGAGCAAGGCGCCAATCCGTACGTCGATACGCTGGTGAATTTCCGATACTTTTTCGTGCGCAAGACGATGTTCATCAAGTATTCGAACGCGTTCATCATCTTCCCGGGTGGCTTCGGTACCCTCGACGAACTGTTTGAAGCCCTCACCTTGATCCAGACCGGCAAGATTTATCAGTTTCCGGTCATTTTGTTCGGACGGCACTATTGGGCGGGATTGGTTCGTTGGATTACGTCACGACTTATCGGTGAGGGAAAGATTTCGGCGGGCGACCTCGATCTGGTGCTCTTGACGGACGATCCGGCCGAGGCGGCGCAGGCGGTGATAGACGCCCACGCGGCACAGGAGGCGATCAAGGCGGTGCTGCGGTGAGTGCCCGCTAGCGCGTATCGTCCGACTGCGCCACGCTGGGGCGTCCCTCACGGGCAATCTACTGGTCGCGAATTCCCGATGGATCACCTCCGGGGTTGAACACCCACCTCGACGTGCCATATTAGAAGGAACCATTGCGCTCGGCCCGGGAACGGTCGGGCGCTCGCCGTTTGTCGCCTGGCGTCTCCCTCACAAGCCAAGCCCCAGCATGTTCCAGGAACTCATCGCCAAGATGGCCCGTGAGGTTGAAAAGCTCTCCTATGAGCTCAACGTCACGTTGCCACACGACATCCGGAAGGCCGTCGAACTCGGCGACCTGAAGGAAAACAGCGAGTACAAGGCCGCTAAGGAACGGCAGCAGTTCGTGCAGGCGCGGCTGGGTCAGCTCACGCAGCGCGTCACCAAGCTTGCCAACATCGACATTGGGCAAATTTCGACCGACAAAGTCGGATTGGGTTCGCGGGTGGTCGTCGAAGACGAAGCGACCCAACTTCGCGAATCCTATGAACTGGTGTTTGGCGACGCTGGGGAGTTGCAAGACGGTCACGTGACCATGTCGTCGCCCATCGGGAGCGCGTTACAAGGCAAGGGGGTCGGCGAGAAGACCATCATCAAGCTGCCGAAGCGCGTGCGCCGTCTGGTGATCGTTGATCTGGTGACCATTCACGATCGAAACGCCGACGAACTTTCCTGACCATAAGCTCAAGGAGACCACCATGCAGCGTGCGCAATACACCTCGCGCGGCCCCGTGCCGCAAGATGTGATCGAGTGTGTCGACTTCACTCTGCCGCCGCTGTCGGCGGGCGAGGTGTTGATCGAAATGCTGGCGGCACCCATCAATCCATCGGATATCCTGACGCTCACCGGCGAGTACGGCATGCTGCCGCCACTCCCGGCGGTCGGTGGCAATGAGGGAGTCGGTCGTGTCGCGGCCGTAGGCGAGGGCGTTTCGTTGCCGGTTGGTCAGCGCGTGATGTTGCCAGTGGGTTCGGGCACGTGGAGCTCGCACCTCATCGCGCGTGCCGACTCATTGGTGTCATTGCCGCCCGAAGGCGATGTCATGCAGCTCGCCATGTTGTCGGTGAACCCGGCCACTGCGTCGTTGCTGCTGTCGGAGTTCGTCGCACTCGAGCGCGATGAGTGGGTGATTCAGAATTCCGCGAACTCCGCAGTCGGGCGCTATCTCATTCAATTGGCCAGGCGTCGCGGTCTGCACACGGTGAACGTGGTGCGTCGCGCCAACGCCATCGACGCGCTGCAGGCGGCGGGTGGCGATGTCGTGCTGGTGGACGGACCGGATCTTGCGCAACGCGTGGCAGAAGCCACTGGCAAGGCGAAGATCCGACTTGGCATCGATGCCAGTGGTGGTCCGGCGACTGATCGCATTGCGCGGTGCCTGGCGATTGGCGGCACCCTGGTGAACTACGGTGCCATGAGTGGCGAGGCGTGTCAGGTGTCGCCCGGCTCATTCGTGTTTCGCGACATCACACTGCGTGGTTTCTGGCTGGCGTTTTGGTTTCGCAGGGCCACGCGCGCGCAGCAGCAGGCGGTTTACGGCGAACTGGTGCAGCTGATCGCGCAGGGTGAGCTGTCGGCTCCGATACAGGCGATGTTCCCGCTGGCGCGGATCAAGGAGGCGGTCGCCGCAGCGGCGGCGAGCGGGAGAGACGGGAAGATTGTGGTGACACCGTAATCGACGCTGCCCGACAATCAGCCGGCCACGATTCCGCCGTCAATCGCCATCGCGTGTCCACTCATAAACGCACCGGCTGACGAACACAAAAACAGCGCCGCGGCCGCCACTTCATCGGCCGTGCCCAAGCGACCCAGCGGTACACGCGCTGCCAACTCGGCCTGCGGCAGCCCCGCGTCAATCATCTGCTGCACCATAGGTGTGAGCGTAAACCCCGGGCATAGCGCATTGATGCGCAACCCTTTGCGCCCGTACTCTAACGCAGCGGTCTTGGTGAGTCCGACCACGCCATGTTTGCTGGCGGCGTACGCCGGATGTTTCGGAAATCCGATCAGCCCGGCCACCGACGCCACGTTCACAATCGCCCCGCCGCCAACGGCCAGCATCGCCGGTATTTCGTGGCGCATGCATCGCCACACACCATTGAGATTCACATCGATGACGCGCTCCCACTCGTCGGGCTCGTACTCGGCCGTGCGTACTTCCGGGCCGCCGATCCCCGCCGCGTTGATGGCGATGTCCAGTCGACCGAAACGCGCCACGGTAGACGACACAGCGGCCTCGACAGCGCGATCGTCGCGGACGTCGCAGGCAACAGCGATGGCCTGACCTCCGCGCTCCGCAAGCGTTCGCACCAGCGACTCGGCGTCGTCAAGCTGGACGTCCGCCAGTGCGACCAATGCGCCTTGCGCCGAGAGTTGCTCTGCCGCCGCGCGACCGAGCCCCGATGCGCCGCCCGTGATGAACGCGACGCGTCCAAGGAATTCTGATGTCATGACGTGCTCGAGGGTTTCTACCGATCGCGGGATCACCCAAGTAACCGACGCGGATCCGAAACGTCCAGCGACGCGTAGATTCCCATGCTGAGTACTGACCCATGTTCACCGCACTCTGGAGGTTCCCGTGCGTTATCGCCTCGCGTTGGTGTCCAGCGCCGCTGTCCTGCTGGTGTTGTCCGCCTCGTCGTTGTTCGCCCACGACATGTTCTGGCGACTCACCAGCTACTTTGTTCTGCCAAACACGACGGTGCGCATGCCGGTGCTCAATGGCACGTTCTCCAAAA
>JANLVM010000834.1:0-11252 GCA_031364015.1 Gemmatimonadaceae bacterium | reverse complement strand
CGTCCGGCCTACAAAATGATCGACACCTGTGCCGGGGAGTTTCCCTCCACCACCCCGTACCTGTACGGCTGCTACGACGAAGAAAGTGAGGCGGTGACGGAAGGGCGTCCCAAGGTCGTGATTCTCGGGTCTGGTCCCAATCGCATCGGTCAGGGGGTGGAGTTCGACTACTGCTGTGTGCGCGCCGTACTGGCGCTGCGCGAGCAGGGGTACGAAACCATTATGGTGAACTCCAATCCCGAAACGGTTTCTACCGACTTCGACGTTTCGGACAAGCTGTTCTTCGAGCCCCTCACGCTGGAAGATGTGTTGGAGATTGTCGAGCGCGAGAAGCCACTGGGTGTCATTGTGCAGCTGGGCGGGCAAACGCCGCTCAAGCTCACGCGCGCCCTCGAGGCGGCGGGTGTGCGGATTCTTGGGACATCACCCGATGCGATCGATATCGCGGAAGATCGTCGACGCTTTGAGAAGCTCGCCCGCGAGCTCGGCATCGCGCAGCCCGCCAACGGCACGGCGACCAGCGTCGACGAGGCCGTGACCATCGCCGACAGTATTGGCTATCCCGTGCTGGTGCGCCCGTCGTATGTGCTGGGTGGTCGCGCGATGGAAATCGTGCACGATGCGCCGTCGCTGCGTGAATACTTCGAACGCGCCGCACGCGTGAGCGAAGACCGACCTGTGCTCGTCGACCGATTTCTCGAGGATGCCTTCGAAGCGGACGTCGACGCGCTCAGCGATGGCACCGACGTCGTGATTGGCGCGGTGATGGAGCACATCGAGAGCGCGGGGATACACTCCGGCGACTCGGCCTGCGTCCTTCCGCCCTATCTCATCCCGCCTGAGGCGGTGGACCAGATGCGGGCGCACACGGTCGCCTTCGCGAAAGCGCTCGGCGTCGTGGGACTGATCAATGTGCAGTTTGCCTATAAGGATGGCGTGGTCTATGTGATCGAAGTCAATCCGCGCGCGTCGCGGACCGCACCGTTTGTGTCCAAGGCCATTGGCGTGTCACTGCCTTCCGTCGCGGCGCGGCTGATGCTGGGCGAAACCTTGGCGCAGGTGGGGTTCACGCGGGAGATCATTCCACCGTACGTGAGCGTGAAGGAAGCGGTCTTCCCGTTCAACAAGTTTCGCGAGTTCGATCCGGTCCTCGGCCCCGAAATGCGCTCGACCGGCGAAGTGATGGGCATCGATGACGACTTTGGTACGGCGTTTCTCAAGTCGCAGCTGGCGGCCGATAACGCCCTGCCACGCGATGGGGCGGTGTTTCTCACGCTGAACGATTCTGACAAAGCCAATGCGATTCCACTGGCCCGTCGATTTATCGAGCTGGGCTTCCGCCTGTTTGCCACCAGCGGGACGGCGGCGTATCTGCGCGCGCGAGGGGTCGAGGTGGAGTCGGTGCTCAAAGTCCATGAGGGGCGCCCGCATGGTGTCGATCTGATTCTCAATGGGGAAGTGCAACTCTTGGTGAACACCCCGTTGGGGAAGCACGCGCAGGTCGACGATGAACGGCTGCGGCAGGCCGCGATCTCCAACCGCGTGCCATACACCACCACGTTATCCGCTGCCAGCGCGGCCGCCGAAGCGATTGCCGCGCGCCAATCGCGCGAACCCACGGTGCGTGCCCTTCAGGAGTGGCACACGCAATTAGGAACCACGGGCGCGTGAGCGAAATGATTGATGCGCCCGGTCGTGGACATGTGGGAGGCAAGGTCACGCTGGGCGCAGGCGCGCTGGTGCATGAATCGGCCTACGTAGACGACGGGGCGGTCATCGGCGCGGGCACGCGTGTCTGGCATTTCGCGCACGTACTCGGCGGCGCCGTGATTGGCGCACGCTGCTCGCTGGGGCAGAACGTCGTGGTGATGAATGCGGTTCGCATTGGCGACAATGCGAAGATTCAGAACAACGTGTCGTTGTATGAGGGGGTCGAACTGGAGCACGATGTATTCTGCGGTCCATCGATGGTCTTTACCAACGTGTACAACCCGCGCAGTGCCGTGTCGCGGAAAGACGAGTATCGCAAAACGCTCGTCCGGCAGGGCGCCAGCATCGGCGCGAACGCGACCATCGTGTGCGGCGTGACGATTGGGCGCTATGCGTTCATTGGCGCGGGCGCCGTGATCAATCGCGATGTGCCGGACTACGCACTGATGACCGGAGTACCGGCGCGACGAATCGGCTGGATGTCAGAAGCCGGGTTTCGACTGGAGTCGCTGACGCCGTCGCCCGACGACACGACGCCGGAGCAGCTGCGTTGTCCCGGCACCGGCGCGCTGTACGATCGCGTGGGCGACGTGGTGCGTCGGCGGGTCACACCGACGCTGAGGACCGGATGACCGATCGGACCGTCATTCGTGGGGATCGCCCCATCCGCCTCGCACTCGTGGGATGCGGGCGTATTAGTCGTAACCACTTCGAGGCCATCGCCAAGCTGGATGATCTGGAGTTGGTCGCGGTGTGCGACCTTGTCGAATCGCGGGCACGCGAAGCGGGCGAGTCGCAGCGGGTGCCGTGGTTCACGAGCTATGAACAGATGTTGGCGCAGGTGCCGAGTGATGCGGTCGTGCTGGCGACCCCGTCGGGGCTGCATCCGCAACATGGCATTCTGGCCGCCAAGGCCGGGCGTCATGTGATTTCCGAGAAGCCGATGGCCATCTCGCTGGCCGCCGCCGACGCGTTGGTGCAGGCGTGCGATGATCAGGGGGTACACCTGTTTGTCGTCAAGCAGAACCGGCTCAATCCGCCAATACAATTGCTCAAGCGGGCCGTCGATCGCGGGCGTTTCGGGCGCATTTATATGGCCAACTGCACGGTGCGCTGGACGCGCCCGCAGGAGTACTACGATCAGGCCCCGTGGCGCGGTACGTGGGAGTTTGACGGCGGTGCGTTCATGAATCAGGCGTCGCACTACGTCGACCTGGTTCAGTGGCTGGTGGGTCCGGTGGAAAGTGTGATGGCCAAGACGGCCACGATGGCGCGCAAGATTGAAGCCGAAGACTCGGGTGTCGCGATCTTGAAGTTCCGGTCGGGGGCGATCGGCACTATCGAAGTCACCATGTTGACCTTCCCCAAAAACCTGGAAGGCTCCATTACGATTCTGGGCGAGAAAGGCACCGTCAAGATTGGCGGGACCGCAGTGAACAAGGTCGAACATTGGATGTTTTCCGAGTACGACGATGATGACAAACTCATTGAGCACGCGAACACGAGCCCGCCGTCCGTGTATGGGTTTGGACACGAGGCGTATTACCGGAATGTGATCTCGGTGCTGCGCGGCGAGGCAACGCCCGACACGGACGGCCGCGCTGGCCGCAAGTCGCTGGAGCTTATCCTGGGCATCTACGAATCGGCCAAGACCGGTCGTGACGTCCCGCTTCCGTTGCGGGTCACGCGCTGATGTTCATTCACTCACTGCCTCACGTGCGGAACTGATTGCATGGCCGTTCCACTACTCGATCTCAAAGCCCAGTACGCGACCATCAAGGACGACGTCGTCGCGGCGATCATGGAGGTCGTCGATCAGCAGGCCTTCATCCTCGGCGAACCCGTCAGCATGCTGGAACAGCAAGTGGCTGAACTGTCCCACGCCGCATACGCGATTGGCTGTGCGAACGGCACCGATGCATTGTTGCTGGCACTGCGGGCGTTGAATGTCGGCCGCGACGACGAGGTGATTACCACGCCGTTCACATTCTTCGCGACCGGAGGCACCGTGCACAATGTTGGTGCGCGTCCGGTGTTCGCGGACATTGATCCTCGCACGTTCAACCTTGATGTGGACGCAGTCCGTGCGGCTGTTGGGAGTCGGACGAAGGCGGTGATCGCGGTAGATCTCTTCGGGCAAATGGCGCCGATCGAACACATCACGGCGGCGGCTGGCGGTCACCCGGTCATCGAAGACGCCGCCCAGTCCATCGGTGCGAGCCGAGTGATCGAGGGCAAGACCGTCATGGCCGGCGAAGCCGCGGCGATTGGCACGTTCAGTTTCTTTCCGTCGAAGAATCTGGGTGGCTACGGTGACGGTGGCATGATGGTCACGCAGGACGCGACGCTGTGCGATACGCTCATGAAGCTGCGCACCCACGGCGGCCGGAGCACGTACTACCATGAAATCGTCGGGTACAACAGCCGCCTCGATGCCCTGCAAGCGGCCGTGTTGCGAGCCAAGCTGCCGCATTTGGCCGCGTGGAGCGAAGCGCGTCGTCGGAACGCCGCGTTTTACGATGCGGCGTTTGCGGATGTCGCGGAGGTCATCACGCCCTACATCGATCCGGCCAACACGTCCATCTACAACCAGTATACGCTGCGCGCCGACCGACGCGACGCGCTGCAAACGCATTTGAAAACGCGCGGTATTGGGCACTCGGTGTACTATCCATTGGCGCTCCATCTGCAGCCGTGCTTCGCATATCTCGGACTTCGGGAAGGTCAGTTCCCGGAAAGCGAACGGGCCACCAAATCCGTGATCTCGTTACCGGTATTCCCTGAACTGACCACGGCGCAGCGCGACGAAGTCGTCGCCGCCGTGCGCACTTTCTACGGGCGCTGAGCGCCTCACGACGCCGAAATTCATGACGATGAAAGCACCGCTCCTCGCGAAAATTCACGATCGCTCGGCCGTCATCGGCGTGGTGGGCCTGGGCTACGTGGGTCTGCCGCTCGCGATGGAGTTCGCGCGCGCGGGATTCCGTGTTATTGGCTACGATGTCAGTCAGCGGGTGGTCGACTTGCTGATGGCCGGCCAGTCGCACATTCAGGACGTCCCGGGGAGCGCCGTGCAGTCGGCGGTCAGCGCGGGTCTGTTCGTGGCCACGAATGTCGAAACCCGCCTCAAGGAATGCGACGCCATCTCGATCGCGGTGCCCACGCCGCTGTCGAAAACGCGCGACCCCGACATGGCCTTCGTGTTGTCGGCGGCCGACGCCATCGCGCGTCAGGCACACCCGGGGCTCTGCGTGGTGCTGGAAAGCACGACGTACCCGGGCACGACGCGCGAACTGCTGCAACCACGACTCGAAGCCATGGGATTGGTCGTGGGGCAGGATGTGTTCGTGGCCTTCAGTCCCGAGCGCGTCGATCCGGGCAATCCGATCTACCACACGAAGAACACCCCCAAGGTCGTGGGCGGCATCACGCCGGCCTGCGTCGAAGTAGCGAGCGCGCTCTACGCCAGTTGCATCGACATCATCGTGCCGGTGACGTCGCCCGAGGCGGCGGAGTTGGTGAAGTTATTGGAGAACACCTTTCGCGCGGTGAACATCGGTCTGGTAAACGAAATCGCCATCGTGTGTGACAAACTGGGCGTGGATGTCTGGGAAGTGATCAACGCGGCCGCCACCAAGCCATTCGGGTTCATGAAGTTCACACCGGGCCCCGGCATTGGCGGCCACTGTATTCCCCTCGACCCGCACTATCTGGCCTGGAAGATGCGCACGCTCAACTACAAAACGCGCTTTATCGACTTGGCCAGCGAGATCAATTCACACATGCCAGAGTGGGTGGTGCAGAAGGTGGCTGACGCGCTCAACGATGTGCGGAAAGCGGTGCGCGGCAGTCGGGTGCTGGTGCTGGGCGTGGCGTACAAACCCAACATCGACGATGTGCGCGAGAGTCCGGCGTTGGACGTCATTCACCTCCTGGAAGCGCGCGGGGCGCATGTGGAATTCCACGATCCGTATGTGCACGAATTCCGCGAAGAAGAGGGACACGCGCGCAAAGGCGTCGAACTGTCCGACGAGATGCTGCGCTGGGCCGATGCGGTCGTGATCGTCACCGATCACCACGCGGTGGACTACCAGCGTGTCGTCGACCACGCAACCCTCGTGGTCGATACACGGAATGTGACCGCCACGACCCACGGCGGCCGAGCCCGCGTCGTTGGCCTGGCATCAAGCTCGCGAGCCGTTGGTGTTTCTGCGTGACACGTTGCGCGATACCCGCCATGGCGGACCTGGCGCGTGCGGAACGGGTAGCAGGCGCAGCATGAGCCGATCCGGGTTTCGTCCTACGCGCGTCGAATGGCGCATTTTCATCCTCCTGAGCATGGCGGCCACGTTGGCTGCCTGTTCGGGCGGTTTCAAGCCTCAGAATTTCGCGAACCCCGAGGCGCTCTTTCGGGCGTCACTGATCGAGTATCAGCAAAAGCATTGGGAGAACGCGCAGATCGGGTTTGAGCGGCTGACGAATGACTTGTCTGCACGCGACCCGTTGCTGGCACCCGCGTTCTTCTATCTGGCCCTGTCGCATGAACAACGCGGCGAGTTGCTGCTGGCGGCGCAGGCCTTCCAGCGCGTCACCGACGGATTCCCCGACGACTCGCTCGCACCGACCTCCATGCTCGGCGTTGGGCGGAGCTATCAGAAGCTGTGGCGCCGACCGTCGCTCGATCCAGACAACGGGCAGAAGGCGGTGTCGATTCTTCGCGCGCTGCTGTCGTCGTATCCCGATGCGAAAGAAACGGTCGATGCGCGCGCGCGTATTTTGCAGCTCGACGAGTGGTTCGCTGAGAAGGACTATCTCACTGGTGTGCACTACCAGCGTGTTCGGCGGTCGATCGATCCGGCGATCATTTATTTCAAGGATGTCGTCACCACGTATCCCAACACCAAGGCGGCGCGTCTGTCGTGGCTCAAGCTGCATGAGCTGTACACGAAGATCCGCTGGAAGGAAGACGCCGCCGAGACGTGCTCGGCCATGTGGAAGTCGTACCCTGGTGACGCCGATGTGAAGATCGCCTGTGGCGCGCCGACGGTCGAGAAGGCCGTCGCGACCCCCGCGAAGCATCCGCCGGATAGCGTCACGTCGCCGGTCGCGTACGCGCGACCGGGCCCGCGATAACGCGTCCGCTCCGGGATCACCATGCGTCTGGGTATTTTTGGCGGCACGTTCGACCCGCCGCACGTAGGTCACCTCCTGGTGGCCCAAGACGCTATCACCGCGCTGTCGCTGGATCGGCTCCTGATCGTGCCGGCAGCGACACAACCGCTGAAGCAGGGTCAGCACACGCTGGCCCACCATCGATTGACTATGGTGCAGCACGGCTTCGCGGGAGTGGCAGAGATGGTGGTCGACCCCATCGAAATTGAGAGGGGCGGGTTATCTTTCATGGTTGACACGGTGGAGAGCCTTCGTCGGCGCTGGCCTGCGGCGGAACTCTACTTGCTGATCGGAGACGACGTGGTCGCGACGCTGCCGCAGTGGCGGGAGCCGGAGCGCCTGCGTTCGATGGTGCGTTTGGTGATTTTGCGGCGGGATTCTGCCGGGAGTGTCACCGAATGGCCTTCCAACCAGCGTGACGAGCCGGGACTTCCGGTACAGCATTTGGCCACGCGCCAGGTGGATGTGTCGTCAACCGAGATCAGGGCACGTGTGCGGGCGGGGCGCTCCATCCGGGGCTTCGTGACCGACGCCGTTGCCGACTACATCGCGTCCGCCGGTTTGTATCTCCGGGATCCGGTGGCAGAGGACGTCTCCGCGCGCGCCTGACGGTGCGACGGACGCCGCTGCTCCGGCGCCCTCGACACCTCTTAGAGGCCCGCATGCTGAACAAGGTCATTGGGAAGATTTTCGGAACGCGACACGAACGCGAACGTCGTCGCGTGCAGCCCATCATCGACGACATCGTCGCGATTGAGGAACGGCTCACCGGACTGTCCGACGCCGAGATCCAGGGGCAGACGGTCAAGTTTCGCGCGTTGCTGGCCGAGCGCACGGGCTCCATCGAGGCGCGCATCGACGCACTCAAGGCAGGCAAGCGCATCGCGACAGAAGCGGCAGAGCGCGAGCGCATTGACGCGGAGTTGCACGGGCTCGACGGACGGGGCGGCGCCGAGGCGGAGCTTCGCACGGCCATTGCCGCGTTGCTGGATGAGATTCTGCCAGAGGCGTTTGCCACGGTTCGCGAGGCGTGTCGCCGACTCAAAGGCTCGAACGTAGTCGTCACGGGGCATGACCTCATGTGGGACATGGTGCCCTACGAGGTGCAGCTTATCGGCGGTATTCAGCTGCACCTCGGTCGTATCGCCGAAATGGCCACTGGTGAAGGCAAAACGCTGGTCGCCACCATGCCACTGTACTTGAATGCGCTGCCTGGGCGCGGTGCGCACCTGGTGACGGTGAATAGCTATCTCGCGCGCCGCGATTCGCAGTGGATGGGACATCTGTATCGTTGGCTAGGGCTCACCGTCGGATGCCTGGACGACACCGAGCCGGGTTCGTGGGAGCGTCGTGAGGTGTACGGCTCCGATATCACGTATGGCACGAACAACGAGTTCGGCTTCGACTACCTGCGCGACAACATGGTCACGACGCTTGAACAGCGCGTGCAGCGGCAACACATCTTCGCCATGATCGACGAAGTCGACTCCATTCTGGTCGATGAGGCACGGACGCCACTGATTATCTCCGGCCCCGTGGGGAACGAGAGCGACGGCCAGTACGCCGAGTTCAACGCGTCCGTGGTGCGCCTGGTCCGTCGACAGTCCGACCTGGTCAATACGCTCGCGGGTGATGGAGAGCGGGCGTTCGAATCGGGCGACACGGCCACGGCGGCACTCAAATTGTACAAGGCGCAACTGGGCGGACCGAAGAACAAGCGGCTGATGAAGACGCTGCAAGAGCAGGGCGTCAAGCAGTTTGTCCAGCGTATGGAGCTCGATCATATCGCCGATCGCAAACTTCCCGCCAGCAAACAGCAGTTTCGCGATCTCGAAGATGACTTGCTGTTTGTGCTCGACGAGAAAGGGCATACCGTCCACCTCACCGAACAGGGATTGGATTGGCTGTCGCCCGATGATCGCGATGCCTTCGTGTTGCCGGATATCGCCACGACCATTGGTCAGCTGGACAAGAATCATGACCTCAGCGCGCCGGAACGGCTCGAACGTCGCAGTGCGGTGGAGCGTGAGTATGCCACCAAGAGCGAACGACTGAACATCATTCATCAGCTGTTGCGCGCGCACGCGCTGTACGACAAGGACGTCAACTATGTCGTCCAGGAGGGACAAGTGCTCATTGTCGATGAGTTCACTGGTCGCACGATGCCGGGTCGCCGATGGAGCGAAGGATTGCACCAGGCCGTCGAGGCCAAGGAAGGCGTGCAAGTGAAGGGCGAAACGCAGACACTCGCCACCATCACCATTCAGAATTACTTCCGCATGTATGAGAAGCTGGCCGGGATGACCGGTACGGCGGAAACGGAAGAGAATGAGTTCCACCAGATTTACGGACTGGCGGTGTCGGTGATTCCCACCAATCGCCCCATTGCGCGCGATGACCGCCAGGACCTCGTATACAAGACGCGTCGCGAGAAGTACAACGCCATTGTCGAGGAAACGAAGCGCTTGCACGAGTTGGGATATCCCGTGCTGGTGGGTACGGCGAGTGTGGACGCGTCCGAAACACTGTCGCGGCTGTTTACCCGCGCGGGGCTGAAACATGCCGTGCTCAACGCGAAGTATCATCAGCGCGAGGCGGAGATCGTCGCGGAGGCGGGACAAGCAGGCGCGATTACGATTGCGACCAACATGGCCGGCCGAGGCACCGATATCAAACTCGGTCCGCACGTCACCGATTCGCGTCCGTCCACGATGAAAGATCCGGACGGCAAGGACATCAACGTCGACGAGCTGGGCGGTCTGCACATTGTCGGATCCGAGCGCCATGAATCCCGTCGCATTGATCGGCAGCTGCGGGGTCGGGCGGGTCGTCAGGGCGATCCCGGCGCGTCACAGTTTTTCCTGTCGCTCGAAGATGATCTCATGCGTCTGTTCGGGTCGGAGCGTATTGCCAAACTGATGGACCGCATGGGGGCGCAGGATGGCGAAGTGCTCACGCATGCGCTGATCACGCGCTCCATCGAGCAAGCGCAAAAACGCGTCGAGCTGCAGAACTTTCAGTCGCGCAAACGACTGCTCGAGTACGATGACGTGATGAACCAGCAACGCGAGGTGATTTACTCGCTGCGCGCGTTTGCCCTTGAGGGTGGTGAAGAACTCAAAGCCGAAGCGCTGAAGATGATCGATCGCGGCGTGCAGCGGCGCGTCGAGCAAGCGCTGGCCACCTTTGATCGTCCGGAAGAATGGGACTTTGAGTACGTGCAGCAGGACCTGCTCATGCACTACATGGTGCAGGTGCCGGAATTCACCGCCGAGGTGAAGCCGGCGTCCATGGAAACGGCGCAGGCGGCGTCGGCCGCGGCGGGTCGGGCCGCGTTCGATGCAAAGCTCGAGAATCTCGACGCGGTGAGTGATGAGTCGGGGCAGGGCTTCTCTGGACGCTTGTTGGCGCTGGTGATGCTCAATGTGCTGGACGAGAAGTGGAAGGATCACTTGTACGATCTCGACCAGCTGCGCGCATCGATTCACTACCGCTCCTGGGGTCAAAAGGACCCGTTGGTGGAGTACAAGCAGGATGCGTACGCGATGTTCGTCGATCTGATGCACGATCTGGCGAACACATTCACCGAGCGCTTCCTCAAAGCCCAGCTGGTCTTTGATCAGGCGCCCCAGGAGTCGTTTCAGCCGCCCACGATTCCGGTCGGACGACCCCACGACGGTCGCCCGACCAAGCGGTATAACGCCATGGGTATTCTCGAAGACGTGCCGACCGGCGAGTTCGAGGACCAAGGCGGCGCACCACAAACGGTCGACGCGAGTACTACAAGGTCAGGTACGGGCTCCCGCGCTGTGGCCCGAGGCACTCCGGCCATCGTGGGAGCCGGTGCCCTGCGGTCGCTCGAGGCCGGCGGCGGCGCGCTCGCTGTGGGCTGGGAAAACACACCACGCAACAATGCCTGTCCCTGCGGCTCGGGGAAGAAATTCAAGAAGTGCCACGGGGCCAACCTGTAACCCGCTCTTGCGTTTCTTGAAAGGTCGTGCATGTTTGGTACAGTTGTACCGATCAACCACCGCTTGTACTTACAAACCGCACGCGAGAGTTCGAGTCCCATGAAGAGACCCGTTCGCACCCCATGGTTGGCCGCCGCGGTCGTTGCGAGCGTTTGGGCGGTCGTCCCGCATCAGGCCATGGCACAGACCGGGTCCGGAGACGGTTTCCTGTTCCATGTTCCGCGGGCCTCGCTCTCTTTCAGACTCGGGCTTGCGCGACCCTCGGCCGACAGCAAGGTCTTTGAGTTTACTTCCGACAAGCTCACCGTCGGGCGTGGAGACTTTACCGGATTTTCGGCGGCCGCCGACTTGGATTTCAATATTTTCAGGCGCCTCGCCTTCCAAATGGGAGCGGCCGTC
>JANLVM010000875.1:0-3127 GCA_031364015.1 Gemmatimonadaceae bacterium | reverse complement strand
CGCGACGGTAGTCGCCCTGATACAACTCCGCGCGCGCCAGCATATTCGCTTGATCGGCGTTGGTCTCGTTGTCCAGAAAATATGTGACGATGAACTGCTGCACCAATCGCTCGAGCCCACCTTCGGTGATCTCGCCGTTCTTCATCGCGTCCACCTGCTCCAACATGATATTCAGTACTTCATCCGGCGACGTGGTTGTCACATACAACCGCCCATCGACAATGCGCGTTCAATGAACGCCGCGTTCACCGAATATGTGAGATTACGTTTCGAGCGTACTTCGGCGAACAAGCGCCCTGAAACGACTGCACACGCAAGCCGCAGCGCGGCGTAGTCCCTGGCATTGGCCGGTGGCCCGAGAAAATAGCCCTGCAGATAATTCGTAGGGAGCGTTCGCTTCTCAATCACGTAGGCACCCTTCTGATTGGGCGGTGCCGTGGGCAGTGACCAGGCGTAGTTGCCTCGCGGCAGACGACGCACCTGCCTCGTAGCCACCGACAATCAGGACCGTGCCACTCGGCAAGACCGTCGCCGTGTGGCTGTGGCGCAGCGTGACCATTCGCGGCAGTATCGTGAAGCGTTCGGTAAGCGGATCGTAGGCCTCGGCACCCTGTGCTGCACGATCACCATTCGTGAATCCGCCGACCACCAGCACACGTCCGTCGGGCAGTGTCGTCGCCGTATGCGCCGCGCGCGCCACACTCATCGGCGATGTCGGCGCGACATCGGCGCCTGACAATACGCCTCTGGCCGACGCGGGGGGCGGAGTCAGCGACGGTGCGAAGAATCCAAAGAGTGAGGCGGCGACTATTTAAAGCACATGGGGCGTGGTCATACGTGGCCGCTTATCGCGCAAACTCCCGAATCCGCAAGTGACGCAGCGTCAACTGTCCGCGATGATCACCCTGAATGCCAATCACTCCGGTCGTTGCCTTCGCAAAGTTAGCCCAGCGCCCGAACTTGCTCTTCGCGACACGCTCCGTGAAATCCGACGAGCCATAGTCGTACGCCGCGACGAGCTGTCCATTCAGCCAATGCTCCACGTGCGTGCTGCGCACGAGTATCCGCGTGCTGTTCCACTCGCCAGCCGGGTGCACGACGCCTCGTGGCGGTGCGTAGAGGGAATGCGCGGCGCCGCCCGATGTCAGCGGGTTTCGGCCATCGGGATGCCGAGCATCATCGAGCAGCGCGTACTCCGGAGCACTCCAGTAGATCTTCTCGTACTCCTCGGTGGCGCGATAGAACACGCCGGAGTTGCCACCGGCGTCCAGCATCCAATCGAAGGCCAGCTCGAAATCGGTGTACTGTTGGCGCGATACGATGTCGCCCCCCACCCCGCTCTTGGACATCATACTATCGTTGCTGCTCCACCCCGCAGGCACCACCTGCGACTGATAGCCGCGCCACTGGTCGAGTGAGACCAGCGAACGCCAACCGTCCTTCTTTTCGGCGGCGCTTAGGAATGCAGCACTCGCCACCGCGGGCGTGTCTTGACGCGACGAGCGCGCACAGGCCGCCAGCGTTGCACCAGACATGCCAAAGAAAGCCAGTGCGGCCAATGAACATCTGCGGGAGCGGTCGGCCATCGGGCGATGCAGAGAAGGGGGATGCGATCAGGGCGCGACGACGCCATTGGTCATTCGCACGAAACCATCGTACTTCCACACACCGCCCACACGCAGCCAGCGTTCGCAGAACGAATAGGTCGAATTCTGCACGCTGCCCTGCGCGTCGCTGCGAAACCGCGTGGCGTACCACACATGCAATTCATGTGGCAGGTCGCCGCGCTCGAGTTTGGTGACGGCCAGCCACAATGCGTTCGGCGCCTCACACGGTGTCGGCGGCGCGCCCACTACATTCTCGGGCGTAATTCGCATGGGGCTCGTGCACGGCAGCGTGTCACTGGCTTTCGCGACCGGCCAGAGCACGACGTCATCGAAAATCATGGGAGACACCACCACGCCGCGCCCCGCATACGCGCGCACTGCCGTTGCCGTCTCCTCTCGGCCAAAGGCACGATTCGGATACTCCGCTATCGGCACGCCACCGGGTTTGTCCTGCGTGACGATTCGACGAATCACGCGCGCGAGGAGATCATTGGGTTCAGGAAGCGCCCACGCGGCACCGAGGCGACCCACTGGTTGCGCAACGAGCGACGTAGGCGCGAGCGCGACGGGCGCCACCGCACCAATTGCCAGCACCAACAGCGCCCACAAGCGCGAGAGCGGCTGCGAGCGGGGATTGGGCGGCGGGCGGCGTGTGGCGGTGGTCATCAGAGCAGGGATACCATGAATGCTAGCGTCCTTCGGGTTGACGCGTCGTCGATAGCGCGAAAATCATCGTCCGCGTGCTCAAGGTGGCCACCGTGATGACGGGCGCACGCGTAGATGAGCAGGCTGGCGATCCAACACTGCTCGGGTTCTGCTCGTAGAGTAGGGTTGGTGTCTGCCCCAATTCTCCCCGACTCCCTCCCCTCCATGCGAACCACCAGGGCCCTGATCATCACGGCCAGCATTGCCGTCGCTGCTGCCGGAACTCTCTCGGCACAGCCAGCCGCTCCTTCCAAGGCCTCTCTCGACCCCGCTGTGGTCGCCGCGCTCAGGTGGCGCAATATCGGGCCGGCCAACATGATGGGCCGCATCGTCGATGTCGAAGGCATCCCGTCGCCGTCCAAGACGTTCTATGTCTCGACGGCTGGTGGCGGGCTGTTCAAGACCACTAATAACGGGGTCACGTTCAAGCCCGTGATGGACACGGCGCGCGTGTCGTCCGGTGGTGACTTGGCGATCGCCCCGTCTGACACGAATGTCATTTACTGGGGCACGGGCGAGGCCAACTCTCGCAACTCGATTTCCCCTGGCGGCGGCGTGTACAAGAGCACCGACGGCGGTCGGAGCTGGTCGTTTATGGGACTCGCGGAAACACGCGCCATCGCTCGTATCCAGGTGCACCCGACCGATCCGAACACCGTGTGGCTGGCCGCGCTTGGACATGCGTGGGGGCCCAACAAGGAACGCGGGTTGTACAAGACCATCGACGGTGGCAAGACGTGGATGCTCAAGAAGTTCATCGATGAAAAGTCCGGCTTCGTAGACGTGCAACTCGATCCGCGGAATACGAACGTGCT
>JANLVM010000728.1:0-2196 GCA_031364015.1 Gemmatimonadaceae bacterium | reverse complement strand
ATGGGCGCCAGCAAGCGCGCCGCCGAAATGGCGCTGTCGTACCTGGCCGCCGAAGGCCACGCCACGCGCTTCGTGGCGGTGCGCTTCGGCAACGTGCTGGGCTCGTCGGGCAGCGTGATCCCGAAGTTCAAGCGGCAGATCGAAAAAGGCGGCCCGCTGACGGTGACGCACCCCGAGATGACGCGCTATTTCATGACTATACCCGAGGCGGTGCAACTAGTGCTGCAGGCGGCGGTTCTGGGAAATGGTGGCGAGGTGCTGGTGTTGGAAATGGGCGAACCGGTCAAGATCGTGGACTTGGCCAGCGATCTCATTCGCTTGTCCGGGTTGCGACTCGGCACGGATATCGAGATCAAGTTCTCGGGCATTCGTCCCGGAGAGAAACTGTTTGAGGAACTGGCGCTCGACGACGAGCACATGACGCCCACGGCGCACGAGAAAGTGCTGTGCGCGCTTATCGGCACGCCGGGTGCGGGGCTCTTGCACAGCGTGGATGCCCTCGTGGCGGCGTCGCAGAAGCGCGAGTCGGATGAGCAGTTGCGCCGCCGCATTGGCGAGCTGGTACCAGAGTACGTGGCGCTTGGGACGACGCACGTGGTGAAGCGGGAGCTCGCGCTGGTGGCCTGAGTGCGGGGCCGTCAGTACTTCGCCAGCTCCACGTACGCGGCACGAAACGTTTCCACCTGCGGCAACGTCGCGTCTTCCAACTGCGGTGCGTATCCGACAAACGTATCGGTGCTCGCCACGCGCTTGACCGGTGCATCAAGCCAGGCGAAGCAGTCGTCGGCGATGCGCGCGGCGATTTCGGCGCCATAGCCCCACGACAGGCTGTCTTCGTAGGCCACGATCACTCGCCCCGTCTTTTTGACACTGGCATACACGGCGTCGTGATCCCACGGCGAGAGCGAGCGCAAATCGATCACCTCGACGTCGGGACCGCCCTCTTCGACGATCTGGTTGGCCGCGACCAGCGCGCGCTGCACGGTCGCGCCGTAGGTGACCACCGTCAGATCGGACCCTTCGCGAACCGTACGCGCCTTGCCGAACGGAATCATGAAGTTGGGCCCCGGATAGCGTCCCTTGTTATACGTCTGACGGTACAGATGTTTGTGCTCGAGGAAGATGACCGGGTCGTCGCAGCGAATCGCCGTGCGCAGCAGGCCATTGGCGTCGAGGGCATTGCTGGGACACACCACGCGAAGCCCCGGACAATGCGTGAACAGCGACGCCCCTGTTTGCGAGTGATAAATACCGCCGCGAATGTAGCCGCCGTACGTCGTGCGAATGACGACCGGTGCCTCGAAGGCATTGTTGGAACGCCAACGCATCGTCGCCAACTCGTCGCGAATCTGCATGTACGCCGGCCAGATGTAGTCGAAGAACTGCACTTCGACGACGGGCTTGAAGCCGCGGTGCGCAAGTCCAATCGCGCGACCGACAATATTGGCTTCCGCCAACGGTGAATTGTAAACGCGGGTGCCGCCGAACTTCGACTGCAATCCGTGGGTCACCTTGAATACACCACCCTTCCCCTTGACCTTGCCGAGATGCTCCTCGCGCGAGACATCCGCCACGTCTTCGCCAAACACGAGCATGCGCTCGTTCCGCGTCATCTCATCCCGCATGCACAGATTGAGCAAATCCACCATGGTGGTGGGCCCACCCGTGAACTGCGGATCATCTTCTGTGTCGAATTGCTCGCTCGTGGGGTCGACGTCGGGCGAATACACCGCGAAGTGCACACTGCTGGCGTCGGGCTGCGGCTGCGAGAGCGCGTCGTCGGTGGCCGCCAACAGCTCGGCGTCTACGATCTCACGAATCTCCGCCAACTCGGCGTCGGTCGCGACCCCTTCGCGCACCAGCCACGCGGGAAAGGTCGTCAGCGGGTCACGAGCGGCATCGGCGTCGCGCTCCGACGTCGGACGGTAGAACGCCTCGTCGTCGGACAGTGAGTGCGAGTACGGACGGATCACTTTCGCGTGCACCAACGCGGGGCCTTTGCGTTCTCGCGCATACGCCACGGCGCGCTTCATGGTCTCGAGCGACGCCAACAGATCGCATCCGTCGACTTCTTGGATGTACAGCCCCGGGAACGACGCAACGAGTTTGGATATCGAGCCGCCGGCGGTATTCACTTCGACCGGCACAGAAATCGCGTACCCGTTGTCTTCGACCAGATACACGATCGGCAACTTG
>JANLVM010000703.1:0-1619 GCA_031364015.1 Gemmatimonadaceae bacterium | reverse complement strand
GACCGTCATGAGCAGGCTTCTGGTTGGGACCGCGCCGCTCCGAGGTCGCGCCGGACTCGACTTGCGGGTGTCGCCCTTCGATTTCCGCATGGCGCGCCAGCTCCACGACATTGACGAGCTCAAGACCGCGTTCCGAACCTACGCGGTCATTGGTGGGGTTGCGGCATACGCGCGCGAGATGTCGGGAAGCGACCTGCCTTCGGGTGCGAATGATTTCGACCGCTGGATTTGCCGACGCGTGTTGTCTCCAGCGGCACCACTATTCAACGAAGTCGCGCTCCTGCTCAGCGAGGACGCCGCTACGGCCAAGGCTCGCAAGATCAACCTCTATCACGCGACACTGGCCGGGGTGGCCACCGGGCATCACGCCCATGGCAGTCTCGCGAGTTACGTACAGATCGTCGGCGCCTCACTTGCGCCGATCGTGGACGCGCTCGTATCGGCCGAGTTCATCTCGCGTGTACAAGATCCGATTCGCGAGAAGCGCCCCACATATCATCCGGCCGACCCGATCATGCGCTTCCACTATGCGCTGATCCGGCGGCATCACACGCGTCTGTCACGTCACCATGCGGACACCGCACAAATTTGGCAGCACATGCTTCCTACATTCGACTCTCAAGTTGTTGGGCCGTGCTTTGCGGATGCGGCCCGATACTGGTCAACACACTTCGCTAAACCGGAGACGGTGGGCGGTCGGCCCGATCACGTGGGTCTAACAACACTGGTGATGGAAGACGGGATCGAACGACAGCTCGACGTGGTGGTGGCGGCCGACGATGCCGATGTGCCATCACAGCGCACAATCCTTGCGATCGGTGAGGCGAAATCTGGTGAACGCATCACCGAGACACATTTGCATAGACTGGAAGCATCGCGCACGGCGCTGGGGCACCGCGCCGACGCCGCAAAGCTGTTGCTGTTCGGGGCTGAGTTCGCACCACGCCTGCGGGCGGCAGCGGCGAAACAGTCTGACATCGAGCTGGTCGACCTCAAGCGACTGTACGAGGGAGAGTAAGTGTCTCGCCACACCCGAAGGTTCTTCCTCACTATCGTCGTTCGCGTCTTTGTCGTGGCGTATCTGCTCGCCATGATTGTCGTCGCCATATACCTGAGGCTCGCCGGCGACGTCACCGGATTAGGGATGCTGCTTCTGTTTGGCCCGCGCTGGTGGCTGCTGGCGCCGTGGGCGCTGCTTCTGCCCATATCACTGGTGGGGTCATGGCGAGTGCGGTTGGCGGCCGCAGTTGGTGCCGCCATCACGCTCTTTGCCGTTGCCGGCTTCGAGATACCGAATCGAGTTTCGGCCCCACGCGCGCGACGCGCGATGCGCCTCGTTACCTACAATACCGATCGTTCTGCGGTGCTCGCGCTCACCATTCGCGAGGAACTCGCGCGCTGGAACGCCGACGTGGTGGTACTGCAGGACTGCAAGACCGTCGTGGCGGAAACACTCAAGCGCATCCCGGGCGTGTACGTGCACGTGACGAACGAGTTTTGCCTCGTGTCGCGCTTTCCCGTTGAGGGCGTCGATGAGCCAACCGTGGTGCAGCCTGGCGGCGGTCACGTCGGAGCGTTCGGCAAAGCCATTCGGTATCGCATACGCACGCCCAGCGGCG
>JANLVM010000696.1:0-3402 GCA_031364015.1 Gemmatimonadaceae bacterium | reverse complement strand
GGCGGATCGGCACGATGCGGCGGTGCAGGATGCGTGGCGGCAGTTGCTGCTGGAGTACTGCAAGCTGGATACGCTGGCGATGGTGCTGATTTGGGAGCAGTGGCGAAGGACGGTGGGTCTGTGATCACTTGCAACGATTAGCCACGCCCGTGACGGTGCACACCGGTCGATTCCGGGTGTAGGATTCGGATACCACCTCTGACCGGAGCAACACGAATGGACCTCAACTCCGAACAGCTCACCGCCGCGGCCTTGCGACTGCCGTCGGCCGAACGTGCGCGCGTCGCGGAAGCGTTGATCGCGAGTCTCGACCTTGAGGACATGGGGTGGGAAGCGGACTGGTTGTCAGAGGCTGAGCGTCGTGATCGCACCACAGACGCAGGTGACCTTCGGCCAGCAAGCAAAGTGTTTGCGGAGATTCGCGCCGCGCTTTCTTCGTTAGCGAGCACGGACGCCAGCGCGAGACGGTGAACCACCGCGCGCCCGAATTCGTCCGCGCCGCCGCGGATGAACTCCGTGAATCCGCTGCGTTCTACGAAGCACGTCGACAGGGGCTCGGACTACGATTCCTCGGCGCGGTTGAGCAAACGCTTCAGCACGTCATAGAGGAACCGCTGCTTGGTTCCGAGCTTGGTGGCGCCATCCGACGCCGGGCCGTGGACGGCTTTCCCTTTACTCTGATCTATCGTGCGAACGTGGTGCCGATCCGAGTTTTGGCCGTCGCCCATGTACGTCGGCGGCCCGGCTATTGGCGCGGGCGACGGTAGGCGAGCGATGCACAATCAGTCTGACATTTCGACGGAATCGGACGCGCTTCGTCGTGCGCGCGCACAACTGGCAAGGCGAGCGCCCCTGGCGAGATCACTCTCCCGGCGCGTGGAAGCCCGCTGGCCGAGCACGACGTGGTGGTCCGGGGGACTCGCTTGGCTGCGGATTTCCTGCTCGGACTTTTCGCTGCTGGCTGGACCCACGAACAAGTATTGAGCAGCTATCCGCAGCTTTCACCAGAGTCTCTGCGTGCTGTGTTTGCATACGCGGCTGAAGTCACTCACGATGAGGCGATCCATTTGGTGAACCGCGGCACGGAGTAGCAGTGCATCGCGAGCCACGGCGTGAGTCCCCAACCTGGCGGTCTTGTTGCCCAAGATAGCGAGTTGCGCACAGTGCGCAACTCAGGATAACTGGGCAACTTGCCATGCTGTTGTCTCAATAGTTATTGTTGCGCATGATGAACAACAAAACGCTTTCTGGCAACACCGTCATCCAGGCAGTGGAATTATTGCGGCTGCGACTGCCGTTCGGATGGAATACAGAGCTCAAGGAGATTGCTAACGATTTACCCACACGCAGTTTACGCATTATCGCACCAGACCGGTCCGATGGCACGATCATGCTGCTTCACCGCACTCGACTCGACCCAAAGGGGGTTGCTACCGTCGCGGAATCCGCTCGCCTTGAAAGCGCCTCAGCACCGCTCGTGCTTGTCGCTCGCTACCTCAGCGAGGCAACCCGCAGGCAGCTGAGCAAACACGAAATTGGTTATCTCGACCTCACCGGAAACGTTCGCATCGTCCTGACTCAGCCCGGGCTCTTCATTGAGACTCAAGGTGCGACGAAAGATCCCGACCGCAAGGAGCGTCCGGCCAGAACGCTCCGCGGCGCCAAGGCTGGGCGAGTGGTTCGACTGCTTATCGATCGACGGACACCGGTCGGCGTGCGCGAAATCGCCGACGCCACCGGGGTCGACAAGGGGTACGTCTCGCGCGTGCTGGCACTGCTCGATAAAGAAGCACTCATTACGCGCACGGGCCGAGGGCGCGTGGAGGACGTCGACTGGAGCGCCCTGTTGCGACGGTGGGCAAATGACGCGCCGCTGACGTCGCGCGGTACGATGCGTACGTACCTGGAGCCGCGCGGCCTTTCGACATTCCTCGCCCGACTCGCTACCACCACCTCACCGTATGCCATCACGGCCAGCCTCGCGGTGCCGCCCGCGACGACCGTTGCGCCACCTCGCCTGGCAACCGTCTGGATTTCGAATGTGATTGCCGCTGCGCACGCACTGGAGCTGCGACCCGCTGACAGCGGCGCGAATATCATGCTCATCGAACCCAGCGACGACGCCGTGTTCGACGGCGCGGCCATGCGAAACGGGCTACGGTACGTCGCCCTCAGTCAGGTTGCCGCCGATCTCCTCACCAGCCCGGGACGAGGACCCGCCGAGGCGGAATCGCTGCTGGAGTGGATGCGCGCCAATGAGACTGAGTGGCGCGCGTGAGCGGCGACTTCGTGGGGCGACCGTGAGTGCGCCCGACGAACTGTATGTGCTGGCGCGACACGCGCTGCTTGATGCGCTAACCGCACTGGGTGAACATCGCCAGGCGCTCATACTCGTCGGCGCGCAAGCGGTGTATCTGCGCGTCGGCGAGTCGGACCTCGCAGTCGCACCGTTCACCACCGACGGCGATCTGGCCGTCGATCCATCGCTATTGCAACAGCTGCCGCCGTTGGAGCAGGTGTTGACGCGTGCTGGTTTTGCACCGCAGCGGCCCGATTCGATCGGCATCTGGATCACGCAACGCCAGATGATGGATCAGACTGTGCACGCGGTGGCCATCGATCTCCTGGTACCCGAGTCGGTAAGCCCCAGGGGCGGTCGCCGTGCGGCGAATTTAAGAGGTCACGATAGGCGCGCCGCCCGTATCGTGCGTGGTTTTGTGGGCGCGGTGGTGGTTTCTAGCATCTTGACGCTTGCCGCACTGACGCCTGGAGACGCGCGCACGCTCGCCGTGCGCGTCGCCGGCCCGGCGGCATTGGTCGTTGCGAAGGTGCACAAGATCGACGATCGCAAGGACAGCGAGCGATTGAGCGACAAGGATGCGTTGGATGTTCTTCGACTGTTGCAGGGAACAACCACGAGCGACTTGGCACACCGCTATGCGCGCTTGCTGGCAGATGAGCGCTCGAGGGACGCTGCGACGCGCGGCCGGGTGTTGCTCGAAAGGCAGTTTGCATCACCACGCGGCACCGGTGTCGAGATGGCGCGCCGCGCTGTTGGGATGCTCGCCGACCCAGAGCAAGTTTCCGCATCGCTGGTTGCATTGAGCGGGGATTTGCTCGAGCGAATCGGCACGTCGTGATCGATGGTGGCTTCGCTGAAATCCGACTTCAAGGTCGCTCGCGACGCCCCACCAAACTCTTCTACAAAGAGTCCGGCGGCTGCGCGAGCGTGGGCAACGGAACGGATTCGCCGAGTGCGGGGGAGAATTGACTGCTTCTACTCCACTTCCTCGACTTCGAGGCGGCGCGTACTGCGGTGCCGTTTCACGCCGGCATGCGTCCGTACGGACTGCTCGCGTTTCAGTGGAGCTGTCATGTCCTTGATGCACCCGGTGCACCGCT
>JANLVM010000648.1:0-2505 GCA_031364015.1 Gemmatimonadaceae bacterium | reverse complement strand
CTGGGCGCGGTGGTCTTTGCAGGATCTCTGCTCAACCAGATCCCGCTCGCCTGTCTCGCGGCAGTGCTCATTCAGGTGGGGCTCAACCTCTGCAAGCCGGCGATGTTCACCACGCAAGTCAAGCTGGGGATGACGCAGCTGCTGCCGTTTGCGATCACCATTGCCGCGGTGCTCGCCCTCGACCTGCTCAAGGGCGTCATTGTCGGTATCGTCGTTGGCATCGCTTTCGTGCTGTTCGAGAACTCGAAACGTGCGGTCGTCGCGACGCGTGACGCCGGCGGCGTCTGGCAGATGCGATTCCGCCGTGATGGTACGTTCCTGTCGAAACCCGGCATCGTTTCGACTCTCGACGAAGTGGACGACGGCGACGTCGTCGTGATCGACGGCGCCAACGAGTACATTGATCACGATGTGAAGGAGGTCATCGCCACCTTCATCGAAGACGCGCATCATCGCAACATCAGCGTGACGGTGATGGGAATCGACTTGGCCGATGTCAAAGGCAGCGGTGGTCACTAGCATGTCATCAACCGCACATCATCCGCGACCAGACGATCCGATCGAGCGTGCGCTAACCTCGGCGCGTAGCATACTCCCGGATCAAGGGCCGATCGGCGTCTTCATTCACCACAACCTCTTGCACGCGTTCCAGCATCTGTCGTTTCACGACGGTATTCAGGCGGGCGCCGAGGCACTTGGTGCACAACCGTATCTGAGTCTGTCGGAGTTCCGCGCCGCACTGACGGTCGGGCGTATCGCCGACGCCGATATCCGTTGCGAGATCGATCGCGCGCTGGCCACGCGCGCCGATGAGCAGATCCTGCCGGGGTTGAGTCGAGCTGAGTTGTGGCGGCAGTTGATGGTCACCGATTGCGATACCGATGATGCCGCCGGACTGGCCTTTGCCATTGGCGCTGGGACGGCGCGCGCCAATCAGGATACCGCGCTGTGGACCGCGTGTGTGTCGCGCGTGGCGCGCGGGCCCGCCTTGGTGCTACCGGACACGCGTCGTGTCCGACGACATCGCGATGTCCTGGTCGCGCGTGGTGAAGCCGACACGGATACGTCCGTTCACGGCGAACTGATTCGCCTGGGGTCGGGCTTCCTCGACCAGGGACAGGCGCAGGCGGTCATTCCCGAACGCGAGCGCGGATTCCTGCACGCGGTCGCAGCGATGTACGGCAATGGCGCGACGGCACCGCGCGACTGCCGTGGCGCGGAAGCGAGCATGCGGACCGTGTTCGAGCGTCAGGAACGTGCCGAAGACATCATTCGCGCTTCGCTGGAAGCGCTCGGTGTGCGCGGTGACGACGTCGAGCCGTTTCTGCTGTCGACGGCACTGGCTCTGCCTGGATGGGGCGGTATGTTCTCGCGACTCGAACGTCATCCGGAGGACAATCACGACGGACCGCCGGTCACACTCGTGGACTTTCTGGCCGTGCGCCTGGTGTTCGAGCGCCACGCCGTCGAGCGCGCGTGTCGCGCTGCGGGGGTCGTGAGCGATTGGTCCGTCCTTCGCACGCTGATGCCCACACCGTCACCGCGCGCCGAGATTCTCGACGCGTCGATGCTGTGGGGACTCACGCACGCCGCCGGGACCTCCCCGACCGCAGTGCTCGCGATGGATGACGAGACGCTGGCGCGTGTGTGGCGCGAGTGCGCAGCATGCACACCACTCGCGCGTCAGCGGGTTTTTCAGAACGCCTACGAACGCACGTACCGTCGTGGCATTCTCGATGCGTTGGCCGCCCGACGCGCGTTGCCTGGCGATCCGATTCGTGATCGTCCGCGCGCGCAGTTTGTATTCTGCATTGACGAACGCGAGGAGTCGACTCGGCGTGCACTCGAGGAACAGCACCCGAGCTACATCACCTTTGGCATGGCCGGGTTCTTCGGGGTGGCGATCGATTTTCAAGGACTGTACGACCGCGAACCGGCCGCGCACTGCCCCGTGGTGGTGACACCCGCTCATGAGGTCTATGAGCAGCCCGTGTACACCGATCTCAGCCGTCATCTGGTAAGCCAGCGGTGGCGCGATCGGTGGCACGCCGTAGAGCGGCGTGCAGTCGCGGCCTCACGTTCCCTCAGCGGCGGTGTCGGCATGTCGCTGCTGGTGGGTCCGCTTTCCGCTGTGAAGACCGTAGCGCGCGTGGTGGCTCCCCGCAGCTCGAGCCGATTCGGCGCGCGTGTTGCGGCCAGTCTGGCGCCGCGACCGGCGACGCGGCTCTCCACACTGCGTTTCGAGAATGTCGTCGATCTGCCGGCTGGCCGGAAACCGGTGGGCTTCTCGCTGGAAGAGACGGTCGATCGCGTCACCGCGTCGCTCACCAATCTTGGCCTGGTACGCGACTTCGCACCGATCGTGGTCTTTCTCGGCCATGGCTCGACAAGCCTCAACAATCCGCACGAATCGGCGCACGACTGCGGCGCGTGTGGTGGCCGACGCGGCGGCGCAAACGCGCGTCTGTTCGCCGACATGGCCAATCGGCTCGACGTGCGGGAGGG
>JANLVM010000636.1:0-3976 GCA_031364015.1 Gemmatimonadaceae bacterium | reverse complement strand
GCGCCCTCCGCAGCGCGCTGATCGATCCACGCATGCAACTCGGCTTTCGCGCCGACATCAACGCCCCGCGTGGGCTCGTCGAGGATGAGCAGATCGCTCGCCACCGTCAGCCATTTGGACAGCACGACTTTCTGCTGATTTCCCCCGGACAGCGATGCGACCGCGGCCTCGGTTCCCGCGTGCAGCGACACGCGCGCGAAACTCGCGCGAACTGCAGTCCGTTCTGCGTGTCGACTAACCCACCCCGCGCGAGCGAAGCGCGACAGTGACGGTAGTGTCGCATTCTCTCGAGCGCGCATACCCAGCACCAGTCCTTGCCGCTTGCGGTCTTCGGGAACGAACCCGATACCATGCCCCATCGCGTCGCGCGGATGCCGAATCGACACCGGTCGTCCGTGCACCCGCAGCTGTCCCGTCGCCAACGGGTCGAGACCAAAGATGGCTCGCGCAATCTCCGAGCGTCCAGCCCCAACCAGGCCCGCCAGCCCCACCACTTCGCCAGCATGCACGGCGAACGACACATCTCGAAAGCATCCGGGTGACGTCAACCCGTCCACGCGCAGCCACTCGTCACCGCGCGGCGTCGCGGCGTGTGTCGCAAAGTATTCTGGCAGCTCCCGCCCGATCATCATGCGCACCAGCGTCGACTCGGAGAGTTCGCTCGTGGCGCGCGTATCGACATGCTCGCCATCCCGCAGCACAGAGACGGTATCACAGAGCGAGAAAATCTCGTGCATGCGATGCGACACAAACAACTGCGTGACCCCGCGCGCTCGCAATACGCCCATCAGGGAATAGAGACGCTGCGTCTCCGTCTCTCCCAGGCTACTGGTGGGTTCGTCGAAGATGATGATCCGCGCACCCTCCCCGACCGCCGCCGCAATCTGCACTACCTGTTGTTCAGCGACACTCAGCGATGCCATCGGGCGATCGGGATCGATCTGCGCACCCGTCGCCTCGAGCAGTTCCAGCGCGCGCGCGCGGAGTGCACCCTGGCGGATGTGTCCGAACCGGTGCGGCAGCGACCGAAGACAAAGATTGTCGCCGACGGTCAGGTTGTCGCAGAAGGCCAGTTCCTGATGCACCATCGCCACGCCGGCCGCCAGTGCGTCGCGCGGTGACGCAAAGCGCACGGACGCACCGTCGATCTCGACCACTCCATCATCAGGCTGGTGCAACCCCGCGAGAATCCTGCCGAGCGTGCTCTTGCCCGCACCGTTCTCACCACAAATGGCATGGCACGCGCCGGCCGCGACGTCGAAGGACACGTTCCGCAGCGCGACCATGCCGGGAAACCGCTTGGTGACGTTGCACAAACGAATCCGGGGGACGCTCACGGCACGCTCGCCTACTTGGGCAGCGCCAGATACTTGGGGTCGACGTCAGCGAATCCCCAGGTCTTCAACTGCCGGGCCCATTCGCCGAGGTTGTCCATCGAGACCCGCACCAACTCCATCTGCACCTTGGCCGGAACGTCCTTCTTGAGATAGACGTGATCGAAGATCGTGTTGACGGAGACGTATCCCCAGCTGTAAGTCGGCTGGGCAAACAGCACCGGCGCGAGACCCGCTTCCACGTATGCCAGCTCGGCGGGCAGCGCGTCGATCGAGACAATCTTGACCTGCTTGGGGTCGAGGTCGGTGAGCAACGCGCGCGTGAACAGCGCCCAGCCGCCAATCATCGCGAACCCCTTGATGTCGGGATACGCATTCTTGACTCGCAGGACTTCGGCCGCGGCATCCTGAGGCGTTTCCGCGTGATAAAAGGCGTTCACGACGGTGATGCCCGGATACTTGGCGGCGGTCTGGCGCACCCCGCGAACGCGTGCCTGCAGGTTGGGAGCGTTCTGGTTGCCCGCGATGATGCCGATCTTTCCCTTGCCACCCATCTGTTTCGCAAGTTCGTCCATGACCTGCACACCCATCGCCACATCATCGCCGCCATAGAACGAGAAGCGCTTGGAGTCGGGCACGTCACTGTCGAATGTCATGACCGGGACACCGCGATCGACCGCCTCGTTCACCGCCCCACGCACTTTCGCGGCGTCACTGGCCGAAAGCAGGATGGCATTGGCACCCGAGTTCACCGCCTCGGCGATACGCTGCGCTTGCACGGCACCGTCTTCGTTGGGTGGTGTCAGCCAATCGATCGTGACCGTGATGTCGTGCGCCTTCGAGAGTTCCGCTGCGGCGGCGTCGGCGCCTTGGCGCCCGGACAGGAAGACCGGATTGGTGGAGCTCTTGGCGATCATCGCGATGGTGAAGGTCTTGCCTGTCGACGCGGCTGCCGCCTTGGACGTGTCGCCCCCTACTCCCTCACCTTTCGCGCAGGCGAACAGCGTCACCGCCACAGCGACCAGCGTGACGTGTCGCGTAAAAAGAGACTGCGGAATCCATGTGCGCATGACTGCTCCGGGAAAAGTCAGGTGGGCCGCGTGCGTCAGGGCTTCGCGGAAAAGCGTTCGGAAACCCGCTTGAAACCGCGTTGATCAAGCACCACCGCCACGATCAGCGACGTACCGATGATGATCCATTCATAGTTTTGATCGAGGTGCAACGTGCGAATGCCTTGTCGCATCATGACAATGAGCAGCGCGCCCAACATGGCGCTGATGGCGCTGCCTTTGCCCCCAGTCAGCGATGCGCCGCCAACGACGGCTGACGCGATGACGTACAGTTCATAGCCATTGGCGTCTGACGACGTTGCCGAGCCATAGAACGCCGCGCCGAGAAATGCCGCCGATCCGGCCAATAGTCCGGAGAGCACGAACACGCCGAGCGTAATGCGTGCAACGTTGAGACCGGAGTACCGGCTGGCTTCGGCGTTGCCACCGACCGCAAAGATATGGCGTCCCCAGACGGTGCGTGAGAGATACAGCGCCCCCACGAACGAGACGGCCAGCATGCTGAGCAGCGGCACTGGGTAGAGCGCTGTGCCCAGGCCCAGCGGAGCTTTTGCCACGGCGGTGAGCGCTTGCGGCACGAGAATGCTTTCGGCGCGGCTGCTTACAAACGCCACTCCGCGTAGAATCCACATTGTCCCGAGCGTGATGATGAAGGGATGCACACCAAGTCCGATCACCATCAGGCCATTGGCCAGACCGCATGACAGGCTGACGGCCAAGCAGGTCCCGAGTCCGAGCAGCACCGTGACAAACGGCTCCATGGGACCCAGAGCACGCAGGACCATCGCCATGATGACGCCCGAGAGCGCGTAAATCGCGCCTACCGAGAGGTCGATGCCACCGGCGATGATCACGAGTGTGGCGCCGACGCCCATGATGGCGAAGGCACTGGCGTCGGTGGCCATCTGGATCAGTGTGTAGCGATTCAGGAAGTTGTTGACCACCTCGCCGGTTCGTGGATCGGTATGCGAGCCCGCGCCCACCGTGAGGGCCGCGCCCAGGAGCAGCAGCACCAACACCAGTCCGAATTGCTGTGATCGCAGCACCGACCCACGCAGCCTACCGAACAGGGATTGGGGTCCTTTAGCGTGAGTCACGGCGTTGGCGCGATGCGTTTGTCGAGGGCAGGGGAACACGGTAACATACGGGCGCACACGGGTACGTCAACGCGTTCCACTTCGACCCAGCCATGTCCATTCACAAACTCGAGTCCAATGTCGGCGGAAAGGCCGACGCCGCGCGCGCCGCTAAGGCGGCCACGCGAGCTCCTCAAGCGCCGCGCCGCGTCACCCTTGGCGTCATCGTGGGAAACCGTGGCTTCTTTCCGGGTCACCTTGCCGCCAGTGGACGCGTCGACATCCTGCGCGCGCTGGCGGAGGAAGGCATTGATGCGGTCATCATCGACGCCGCGCTGACCAACCACGGCGCCATCGAGAGCCGCGATGAAGCAAAAGCGTGCGCGGCGCTGTTTCGGCAGCATCGCGATCGCCTCGACGGCGTGCTGGTGACGCTGCCAAACTTCGGCGACGAGCGCGCAGTGGCCGATACACTGCGCCTGGCGGGACTCGAAGT
>JANLVM010000604.1:0-1822 GCA_031364015.1 Gemmatimonadaceae bacterium | reverse complement strand
GCGCTCGGCGGCGGCACCCCGTGGATGCTGGTGCCCCGCTCGATTCCGCACATGCGATACGACGTTTGCGACAAACAGCCCAGCATCCGAAGGGGATTCGCTCACGACCATGACAATCCCGAGCCGCGCGAAGGTGTCGCGGTCTTTCCGCTTGAACTTAAGCCTGGTTGCGACGTGTTGCTCGACTGGGGTGAATTGCTTTGCGCGTTTCCACGGCTCACGATCGAAGGGCCGCCCGAGGCCGAACTGATCGTGACCTACAACGAGGCGACGTGGGGCCCGGACCAGCAGAAGGGTCACCGGGGCGAAGTGGCGGGTAAGTCCGCCCTCCCGGGGTATCAGGACCGCTTCGTGACCGACGGTGCGCGACGAACCATCGAGACGCTCTGGTGGCGAACGTTCCGCTACGTGTGCCTCGACGCTTCCGAGCCGATGACCCTGCACGCCTTCGATCCGGTGGAGACGGGCTACCCGCTCCAAGTCGAGTCGTCGTTCGATGCCGACGACCCCTCCGTGGCCCCGATCTGGGACGTATCGGTGCGGACTGCGGAGCGTTGTGCAGGGGAGACCTACTTCGACTGCCCCTACTACGAGCAGTTGCAGTACGTGGGCGACACACGCATCCAGGCTCTGATCGGCTACTACTTGGGCAGGGACCGATCCTTGCAGCGCAACGCGGTGGAAACGTTGGGATGGTCGCTGATGTCCAACGGCCTTACGCAGAGCCGCTACCCGAGTCGCCAAGTTCAGGTGATCCCGCCGTTCAGTCTGTGGTGGGTGATGATGCTGTACGATCAGATGCTCTACGACGACCCGGCCGCGCGCCCTGACTTCGCATCGCCCCAAACCCTTGAGCGTGTGCTCGGGCGGTTTCGGAAGCTGCAGCGGGAGGAAGAGCAGTTCTGGCCCTTCGCCGATTGGGTTCCCGAATGGCGCTGGGGTGTGCCCCCAGGGGGCCTGAACGCCTTGGTGCACCACCAGACGCTGGACCTCGCCACCCGCGCCAAGGAAATCCTCAAGCATGTGTGGAACGCGAAGCCGATGGACGCAGAAGTGGCCCGCTTCTGGCGCGATTGGCCCACGACCGCCTCCACACGCTCACCACACGGTTTGTCCACATCGCTGCGAGGGAGAGTGGACGACACGCCAAGCGAGCATGGGGAGGCGCTTCGTAGGCTGATGATGCAGATGCACGGGGCCGAACTCGGCGGGGACGCCTGGCCGACGGACGCCCTGGCCCTTGAGGGTGCCGCGAAATGCACCTACTACTTCTCGTACTACAAGCACCTGGCCATGAGGCCCATCGATTACATGGCGGAACTTGCGCCGTGGAAGCAGATGATCGAGGACGGACTGACCACGTTTGCCGAGAACCCCGAGCCCACGCGTAGCGACTGCCATGCGTGGTCCGCACACCCGATCCTGGGATTCTTCCAGATCGTGGCAGGGGTCGAGAGCATCGCACCCTTTTGGGCAGCGGCTCGCATCGAACCCCGTCCCGGGTCGTTGCGACGATTTGACGCTAAGATCGCGCACCCCGGTGGCGAGTTGCGGGTCGCGTACGAAGACGGTCATCTCGACATCGACAGTCCGGTGCCATACGAGCTGGTGTGGATGGGCCGCAAGGAGACGAGGCCCGCAGGCAACAGCCGGGTATGAATGTTGGGGGCGCGCGAGCCGCCTGGACGCATGGCGGCGAACGAGGAGATTGTTGCCTGATCTCCGGTGCCACCCCTGACGGCTGGGGTGCGCTAGACACGGGCGGAGAGTCCCCATGGGCCGATCACCCCTGACGGCAGGGGTGGCACGGAGTCTCCTTGAT
>JANLVM010000597.1:0-1721 GCA_031364015.1 Gemmatimonadaceae bacterium | reverse complement strand
CGGGCGGTCGTCCCTCCACCGTCTCGAAGACGTCAGACTGTCCGAACTCCATATCTATGCCCAGACCTTCGTATCAATCTGCAAACAGCGCAGCGGCTCGCCCGTTACCTGCTTCGGTGTCGGTTCGACCGCCAGCTGGCCAACAGCATCCGCGGCGACCACTTGGGCTACGGCGATGCGTCTGGTACTCCTTCTCCTGCGCAAGACTGCGCATGACCTATGAGTATATCAGCGGTGAGGGGCGAATTCAGCCACCAGTGTGCATTGCGATGGTCGGCCCGCTCCATCAATCGCCGGGCGAAGTGCCGCCGCGAATGCCGTCGGCTCCTCCTCGTGCCGAACCCTGCTCGGGGTCGACAGGTAGTCCGCGTCGCAGCACCAACCCACTTGCTCCGCCGCCGCCCAAGCCGCATGCTCGGCACATCATGCGCATCGGAATCGACTTGGTCGGAATCGACCTGGCGGAACAAAGATCGAGGGCCTCGCGCTCGACGACCATGGGACCGAGCGCGCTCGTCGTCGGATCGCGACGCCGCGCGAGTACGCAGGAACCATCGAAGCCATCGCCGAGCTTGTGGATGTGGCCGCGGGGAGTCGGCGCGTGAACCTCGACCCAGTGGCCACGTCCTGGCTCACGGTGCTTGCCTGGACGCTGACCGGGCTCGCCTTTCTCGCACTGGCGGGATGGCTGTTGGCGCGCTCGGCGCGCCGTGCCGGACGCCGCGCACTCTTTCGACATCGCGGACGCATTGACCGCTACAAGTTCACACGCAAGTCGTTCGTAATCGCGCAGGTGTTACGCGAACCTGACGTCGCTGAGGCCGTGCGCGTCCACGCGCAGGAACACGGCGAACCCGAAACCGTCACATGGTCACGCGTGCACCGGTACCTCGATGAGATCGTGCCGTTCATCAACATTCTCGCGTACTACCGTCTGGGGTACAACGTCAGTCGATTCGTGCTGGGGATGTTCTACAAGGTCTCGGTGGAATACCAGCGCCCTGACCCATTCCGCGGTCTTCCGCGCGACTCGGTGGTGATCTATCTGATGAACCACCGATCCAACGCCGACTACGTCCTGGTGGCGTACGTGATGATGGGCGCAGTGTCGATCTCGTATGCCGTCGGCGAATGGGCGCGGGCATTCCCACTGGAGTACCTCTTCAAGAGCTTCGGCTCGTACTTTATTCGAAGGCGCTACCGCGAACCGTTGTATCACGCAGTGCTCCAGGCATATGTCCAACTCATCACGCGGAATCAGGTCACGCAGGGCATCTTCCCCGAAGGCGGTCTCACACGGGACGGCGCGCTGCGTCCTGCGAAGATCGGCCTGCTGGACTATGCCATCGGCGTCGCGCGCGATCCGGTCGTGCGGGCCCGCATGTATGTCGTGCCCGTGGGGATCAACTATGACCGTGTGCTGGAGGATCGCACGCTGCTGCGCGAACTGGAGTCGCACGCGCAACGTCCCATTTCCTCCCGGTGGGAGCAGGCTCGCGAGGTCGGCCGATTCCTCTTCTGGAACAGCACGCGGGTGCTCACGGGTCGCTGGCGTCGCTACGGCCGAGCGGCTGTCACCCTTGGCCAACCCATCGCCATCGATGCATGGCTGACATCGCTCGAACACGACGGCGTGTCGCTGTTCGAGTTGCCGCGCGCTGATCGACTGGCGCGATTGCAGACGTTTTGCGATCACGTGCTGGCGCGTATAGGCGCCATCA
>JANLVM010000594.1:0-1592 GCA_031364015.1 Gemmatimonadaceae bacterium | reverse complement strand
CCCCACCAACGACGCCTGCACTTCCTTCTCCATCTTCGCATGAATCGTCGGCATCGCCAGCAGCTCCGCACGTGACGTCCACACAATTCCCTGCGACCCCGCCCACTTCTCCAGCGTATCCCAGTTCGGCACCACCAGCACACTCGGGAACTTCCGCTTGTCCCCGATCATCACGGCCTGACTCACGTACTTGTTCGTCTTGAGCAGTCCCTCGATGGGCTGTGGCGCGATGTTCTTTCCGCCTGCGGTGACAATGATGTCCTTCTTGCGATCCGTAATTTTCAGATATCCGTCCGAAAGCTCTCCGATGTCGCCGGTGCGAAACCATCCGCCGTCATCAATGGCGTCTTTCGTCGCCGCGGGATTGTTGTAGTACCCGGCCATGATGTGCGGACCGCGCGACAGAATTTCCCCGTCGCTGGCAATCATGATCTCCACACCGGGAATCGCGCGCCCCACCGTGCCCAGTCGATAGTGCTCCATGGTGTTGCACGCGATCACCGGTGATGTCTCGGTGAGCCCGTATCCCTCAAGAATCACCAATCCGGCGCTGTAGAAAAATTTGGCGATCGCTGGTGACAACGGCGCGCCACCCGACACGAAAAAGCGCAGATTGCCACCGGTGCGTTCCTGCAGCTTCGAGAACACGAGCTTGAGCGCCACGGCATATTGCATCGCCAGCAGTCTGCCAGGCTCGCGACCCGCCAGCTTTTCGTCAGCCCACCGCTCGCCCACACGCTTGGCCCAGAAGAAAATGTTCTTCTTCACGGCACCGCCTGCGACGGCATTTTCCACGACGCGGGCGTAGATCTTTTCGTAGAGGCGAGGCACCGACATCATCAGTGACGGCTTGATCTCCGACATGTTCACCGGGACCGTATCAATCGACTCGGCGTACGCGATGGCCACGCCGTGCGCGAACAAGAAGTAGTCGCCGGTCCTCTCGAAAATGTGACTCAGTGGCAGGAAACTCAGGGCACGGTCGCGCGCGTCGACCTTGAGGGTATTTCGGGTCGCGATGACATTGCTGTACAAGTTGTCCTGTGTGAGCATCACGCCCTTGGGGTTGCCGGTCGTGCCCGACGTGTAGATCAACGTGATAAGCTGCTGGGGTGTCACTGCCAGTGCATCACGCTTGAACTGGGCGGCCCGCTCGGGCGTGTCGTCCTTGGCGCCCAGCAACTCCAGTTCGGCCATGGTCAGATCGCAGCCGTCCTCCTTGGTCGCGCCAAAGCCGATGATGTACTTGAGGTCGGGTGTTTGCCAACGAATCGACGCCACTTTGCGCGCCTGATCGGGCGACGACACGAAGATCACCTTGGCACCCGCGTCGTTGAGCAGATACGGAATTTGCTCGGCAGGCAGCGTCGGGTAGATGGGCACGTCGGTGACTGACGAGCACAGGCACGCGTAATCAGCGATGAGCCACTCAGGGCGATTTTCCGACAGGATGCTTACACGGTCGTGCGCGACGACACCCAACTGCGCGAGCCCGTACGCCGTGCGCCGAACACGCTCAAGAATCGTGGCGTGACTGATCGGCGTCCACACCCCTTTCACCTTCCACGTGAGCGCGTCGGGGCGCGCGTGTT
>JANLVM010000565.1:0-1628 GCA_031364015.1 Gemmatimonadaceae bacterium | reverse complement strand
CGAAGAGCTTGATGTGATGCGCGAGGCGCAGAAAGGGCGCGGCGAGAAAACCCACTACGACGGCCGCTGGCGCCCCGAGCCAGGCAAGCAGCTGCCCGAACCCCCGGACGGTGTTCAAGCCGTGATCCGCTTCGCCAACCCGAAAGAGGGCGTCGTGACCTGGGATGACCTGTGCAAAGGCCCGATCAGCATTGCCAACCGCGAGATCGACGACCTCATCATCATGCGCACCGATGGTGTTCCCACCTACAACTTCGCGGTGGTCGTCGATGACTGGGACATGCAAATCAGCCATGTGTTCCGCGGTGATGAACATGTCAACAACACACCCTGGCAGATCAACATCTTCAATGCGCTCGGCGCACCGCTGCCGCTGTTTGGCCACGTGCCCGTGATCCTGGGTGACGACGGGCAAAAGCTCTCCAAGCGCCGCGGTGCTGTGAGTGTCACGGCCTATGAAGAGAACGGCTTCTTGCCCGAGGCCATGCTCAACTACCTGGCGCGCCTGGGCTGGAGCCACGGCGACGAAGAGCTGTTCTCGCGCGAGCAACTGGTCGCGTGGTTCGACGGCAGCCACCTCTCGAAGAGCCCTGCGCAATGGGACGCGGCCAAACTTGCCTGGGTCAATGCGCACTACCTGAAGGCGCTACCCGACGATCGCTTGGCCGAGCTGGTGACGGCACAACTGAAACGCCGTGACATCGTCGCCACCGACGTGGCGCGCGTCACGGGTCTGTTCAAGGACCGCTGCTCGACGACTGTCGAGCTGGCTCATTGGGTCGCTATGTATTACGCCGACGTGCAACCCACTGCCGACGACCTGGCCGCACACGTGACCGAGACGCCGGAATTCATCACGCGACGGCGGCAGACCATTCCGCCGGCCCTTGGCAGTCTCATCATGCGCTGCCTCGAGAAGCGCGCCGCCGACCGTCCGCAAACGGCGTTGGATCTGATGCACGGGTTGGATCAGATCACCACGCCGAGCGGTGGTTCGGCGCCAGCGACGGCGACGGCGTCAGCGTCGAGCGCAACCACGGCCGCGACCACGAC
The DNA here is from genome assembly GCA_031364015.1 of Gemmatimonadaceae bacterium. Taxonomy (GTDB): domain Bacteria; phylum Gemmatimonadota; class Gemmatimonadetes; order Gemmatimonadales; family Gemmatimonadaceae; genus Gemmatimonas. The sequence goes on along the minus strand of JANLVM010000565.1, from coordinate 575 downwards.
GGTCACGCCGGTCCGCTCGCGCCTGGGACGCTGGATAGGTGCGGCGGCCGCGCTGGTGGTGCTGGTGAGTGGTGCGTGGTTCGCGTTCACACGAACGGCGGGCGCCGTCGCACCGCGCAGCATCGCGGTGCTTCCCACCGACATGGGCATCGACACCGCCCACGCCTACCTCGCCGACGGTTTGTCCAGCGAACTCACCACGCGCCTGAGCAAGATCCCGGGGCTCCTGGTCCGTGCGTATGCGTCGTCCAAGTCGATGCGCGGCAAACCGCTCGGCGAAGCCGTCAAGGCGTTGCAGGTGTCATCACTGCTCACGGCCTCGCTGGTGCGATCGGGCAATCGGCTCCGTGTGACGGCGTCGCTTATTGATCCGACCAACGAATCGGTGCAGTGGTCGGAGACGTTCGAGGAGAACGATCAGGATCAGTTTGCGTTGCAGGACAAGCTGGTGAACGCCATCGCCAGCGCGCTCAAACTCTCGCTCTCGCCGGACGTCAAGGCGAAGGTCGAGGCGCGCGGCACACGTAGCGCCGAAGCGTTGGATCTGGTACAACGGTCGTTCTTCCAGACGGACC
>JANLVM010000560.1:0-3199 GCA_031364015.1 Gemmatimonadaceae bacterium | reverse complement strand
GTGGCCCGAGTCGGCCGGTTCCAACCATGACATGTACACGCGACCATCGGGTGCGACACTCAAATTCGGCTCGGCACTGCCCGGACGAGCAGGACTGACAAGACTGTCGATCGCGAGTCCAGCTGCTTCACGCGGAGTACTGGTGCGCATGGCGAACGCCGACGCGCCGGTCGCGATGACACTCATCAGGGCGACGGCCCACGCCCGACCCATCGACGGCGTGCGAGCAGAGCGGCGGTTCATGACTTCCTCCGACGCGACGACCAATGCACCGCGCGAATCTGCCAGCCGGTGGCCGTCCTGGACAACACCATAAGTTCGGCCATCTCTGAGCCGGTGTTTCCTTCGGCGCCTGTGGGCGGCGAAACGGACCGGGACACAACGATCGCGGTGCTCCCTGCCATACTGACCCGCACGACCGATCGTTCGGCTTTCGAGCCGGCACTTCCTTTCATGTCGGCGCCCAGATGATGGCCGAGATAGTCGGTGCGCGTCTGGATGGCGCCGCTTTCGAGAATCATTACATCATCGGCCAGCAGTGAAACGGCGCGCACCGAGTCGGCCGCCGACAGCGCGGCATGGAACTGTGCCACGGTAGCCACCGCACCCATCGAGTCGGATCGGGTGGCCTGCGCGCCGACGTCGGTAATCGGCAGCAACCCACCGAGGAGCAGAATCGTGAAAAGCTTTGACCGCATGATGCACTCCGGTTCGCTGGTGATTCAACGGCAATCGGTCGATCTTACAGCATGTAAAGTATCACGGCAAGCAAGTTGCGGGATCCCCTGCCGCCGACGCCAGCCGAAACGTGAATCATAGCCGAGTGCGGCGAAGCAGTTGCGCGTTCATCGCGACGATGATGGTACTGGCCGACATGAGCACCGCGGCGCCCGCCGGCGTGAGGGTGATGCCCCACCGCGAGAACACGCCCGCCGCCAGCGGGATCGCGACCACATTGTAGCCGGCCGCCCACCACAGATTCTGAACCATCTTTCGATAGGTGGCGCGACTGAGCGTGACAATGCGCGCGATGTCACGCGGATCACTCCGCACGAGGATGATGTCGCCGGCCTCCACCGCGACATCCGTACCGGCGCCAATAGCGATAGCCACATCGCTCTGGGTCAGCGCTGGCGCATCGTTCACCCCGTCGCCAATCATCGCCACGCGCTTGCCCTGCGCCTGAAGTTCACGGATTTTCGCCGACTTCTGTTCCGGGAGCACCTCGGCAAAGACCGTATCGATATTGAGTTCCTTCGCCACCCCGTCGGCGACCGCGCGCGCATCGCCCGTGAGCATCGCCACTTCGATACCTGCCGCGTGCAGCTGTTCGACGGCTGCGCGCGACTCGGGCCGAATGGCGTCGGCCACCGCAAAACCCGCGATCACGGTCGTGGAGTCGCGAATCAGATAGATCGTGCCCTGACCGCGAGCTGCTGCCCGGTCGGCCATCGCGACGATCTCCGGTGGTGGCTCGAGTTTCAAGTGGCTGAGCAGATTCGGGCCTCCACCAGCGACCAACAAACCGTTGACCGTGGCCTCGACGCCCCGACCCGCGACATACGAAAAATTGGCGGACTCGTACCGCGGAACACCGCGTTCTTCGGCCGTGGTGACAATCGCGCGCGCGACGGGATGTTCCGAATTCCGTTCCAGCGCGGCCGCAATCGCCAGCGCTTCTTCCGGCGACACGCCAGCGACCGCAGCGATGTCCACGACGCGATGCTGTCCCAGTGTCAGGGTGCCGGTCTTGTCGAACACGACCGTGGTCAGGTTGCGGGCTTCCTCGAGCCCACGACGATCGCGCACCAACAGTCCGTTCTGCGCGCCCATGGTTGTAGAAATCGCGACCACCAGCGGCACGGCCAGCCCGAGCGCATGTGGACAGGCGATCACCAGCACGGTGACGAAGCGTTCGACCGCCTCCGATCCGGTGGCGCCGACTAATAGCCACACGACGAGCGTGGCGGTAGCGCAACCAAGGGCAACCCAGGTGAGCCAAAATGCGGCGCGGTCAGCGAGGATCTGCGCACGCGAACGCGAGCGCTGTGCGTCGGTGACGAGTCGCATGATGCCAGCGAGCGCGGTTTTGTCGCCGGTGGCGGTGACTTCGATGCGCAGCGCGCCGGCGCCGTTGATCGTGCCTGCAATGACCTTGGCGCCGACACTCTTCTCCACCGGGCGCGACTCGCCGGTGATCATCGATTCATTGATATCACTCTGTCCATCGCGCACCACACCGTCGGCGGGAACACTAAGCCCCGGACGTACCAGCAGCAGATCGCCGTCTCGCAGCGCGGCCGCCGGCACTTCCTCCGTGGCGCCACTCGACATGACGCGCGTGGCCATGTCGGGCAGCAGCTTGGCCAGTTCTTTCAAAGCGCCTTGTGCCTGGCCAATAGAACGCATTTCCAACCAATGTCCGAGCAGCATGATCGTGACGAGCGATGCAAGTTCTTCCCACAGCGGCATGCCGGGGAAACCCAACGTGACGGCCACACTGAATCCGAATGCCACCGTGATGGCGAGCGAGATCAGCGTCATCATGCCGGGCGTGCGATCGCGTAGCTCACGCGCGGCGCCTTGCAGGAACACCCAACCCCCGTACAGGAAGACCAGCGATCCGAATACGGCGGGAATGACACCACTACCCTGGAAGGCGGGCGCCTGATATCCCAGCGCATTCTGCAGCATGTGGCCCCAGACAAGCGGCGGAATCGTGAGAAGCAGACTCAGCCAGAACTTGCGACGGAAGCCATCGACGCTGTGACCCGCGTGCTTGTCGTGGGCATGGACATCGACCGCGCCGTGGGGTTTGGCACGCGTGGAAGCGGCGTCCATCGCCGGGGCGTCGGGCACCTTTTTTTGCGGCGCCGGATGATGGTGCGCGTGCGCATCGTTCACGAAAATCCTCCACGGGGATCGGCGCCTTGGCGCCGCTGTCGCTTTACGGTCGGTAAAGTACCCCAACTGGCAGGGGTTGCGCACTCCCTTCTCCGTGGCCGGCGACTCCCTCGTTTGAGCGATTGCGTCGCGCGCAGCGGTGCGGCGTACGTCGCGCACGGCCCGGATAGCGCGCACACGGATCGCCGCGTAGCTTTCCGGGGTGAAGCACCCTCGGACCCCAGCGCGCGTTGCGCTTGCGCTGCTCGCCCTTTTTTCGGCCCTTTCTGCGCCCGCGACGGCACTCGCGCACGGC
>JANLVM010000520.1:0-2243 GCA_031364015.1 Gemmatimonadaceae bacterium | reverse complement strand
CGGTCTTGGCAGCCCGTATGGACCGGCCGGGGGCGTGGGTCTGATTGGCATCACTGCCAACGGGCCGAACTGCTCATGGACGGCCTCCAGCAATGCCGCGTGGGCGGCGGTGAACCCCCTGGGTGGAACCGGCAGCGGATCGGTCGGCGTCACCATTCAGTCGAACGCCTCGTCGGTGTCCGCGCGAAACACGCTCTTGACGATCGCGGGACAGAGCATCGGCCTGTCGCAGGATGGCACGAGCTGTAACTACCGCCTGCAGTCGGCGAACGGCTCGGCGCCTGCCACTGGCGGCGCCGGTTCGGTCGGGGTTGTGGCGCCTAACGTCTGCACGTGGGCCTCGACGAGCAACGACCCGTCGTGGCTCACGATCGTGTCGGCAGGGTCCGGCGGGACGGCGAACGTGCAGTTCTTCGCGCAAGCGAATACTTCGGCCAGCCCGCGCGTCGGCTCGCTGACGATTGCGGGCCTCCCGTATACCGTGACGCAGGCCGGCGCGCCCTGCGCCTACACGTTCAGTCCCACCACCACCACGGTCGCCTCAACAGGGGCCACGGGGTCGTTCCCGTTCTCGACGACCTTTGCCGCCTGCACACCGGTGGCGCAGAGCTATTCGGGCTGGATCGCGGTGAACACCTCGTTCAACGGCGCGGCCGGGGCCGTGGACTTCACCGTGCAGCCGAATCCAACGACGTTCACGCGAACGGGCACGATTCGGTTGGGCGACCAGGACTACACCGTGCAGCAGACCGGTGGGGCGTGTGGCTACAGCCTCAACGCCTACAGTGCGCTGTTTGGCCCGCTCGGAGCCACCGACGCCAGTGTGCTGGGGTCGCCCACGGCACTCGGGTGTGTCCCGGATGTCGGTACCGACCAACCAAGCTTCATCACTATTGGCGGGCTCATCGGTCCTGTGGGCAACATCTTCACCTTGCCGTACTCGATCGCTCCATTCCCGTCGATCACGCCCGCGACGCGCCGCGGCCGGGTGACCTTCGGCGGTCAAATTCACAGCGTCAAGCAGACGTCTTACTAAGCGCCATGTGGGAGCAATGTCTCAGGGGGTATCAGATGCGCAGTGACACACTCGCGTTCGTCCCGCGCCCGACGCGGATTCTCGCGGTGCTCGTGGCCGTGATGCTGGGACTCGGCGCCACCAAGGGTCCCGACGCCGGCGGCTACACCGCGACCGACTCGACGGTCTACAGCTTCGTGGACCTCTCGAGCGCGAGCGGGGGCGCAAGCGTGCTTGCCGGGACCGACGACGGGGTGGTGGCGCTCACCATTCCGTTTCCGTACCGCTTCTATGGGAGGTCGTACACCGTTGTCTGTGCCAGCGCCAACGGCGCGCTCTACTTCGTCGACGTGGCCACGGCGTGCAACGGGTTCCCAGATTTTGCGAATGTCGATCTGACGAGCGCGACCACGCCCAACGATATGGCGGCCGCCTTGCCGTTCTGGAGCGATCTCTCATTCCAGGTGCCAGGCGCCGGGTCGGTTTTCTATCAAACGATGGGCGCGCTGGGCAGCCGGCGCTTCGTCGTGCAATGGCACAACGCGTATCCGGAGGACTCGCCCAATCCGGTGACCTTTCAAGTCCTGTTGTTCGAAGGCACGCATCAAATGCTGTTTCAGTACCAAACCGTTGGGCTCGGCGATGCTAATCCAGCCACGCACGGGGGCCAGGCCACGGTGGGGATCCGCAACACACAGGGGCTGACCACCCACCAGCAGATCGCGTGGAGCTTCGAGGCGCCGGTGATTCGCGATCAGTCAGCGGTGCAGTTTGCGGCCGCGGTGCCGCGCGTGACCGGCGATCTGGATGGGGATGGATTGGTCAACTGCACCGACGTGGCCATTGTCCGGGCCTCGTTCGGCAAGCGGGCCGGCCAGGTGGGCTTCGACCCGCGCGCCGACGTGAACGGCGACCGCCTCGTGAACCTCGTCGACCTGACAGTGGTGACGCGTGCGGTGCCGACCGGAACGCGCTGCCCGTAAGACTATTGTCTCCAAGCGGGTTGACTTATTCACATGCGTGTTATCGCGAAGGCCAATTAAATCAATAGTTTGTGACGCTTTGGGTGTGGCAACTGTCTTGCATCTCAACGTCGTTACATCCAGGAGGCGAATGTGCGCGGAAAAGGGTCTCTCATCCTGTTGCTCTTCGTATTATCGGCCCTGCCGGCCGCCGCAGATCCGATCCTCTCGATCAATCCCACGCCTCGCACTGTGAATCAGGGCGA
>JANLVM010000501.1:0-2701 GCA_031364015.1 Gemmatimonadaceae bacterium | reverse complement strand
AGCTTCCCAAAACGTCGGGCAAGTGGCTCCCCGGTCAGTACCGCGCAGTCTTTGGCTGAAACGTTCGCCAGCTGTGCCAGTACTCCTGCGACGCCTGCACCGGGATCAACGACCCGCTGGCGCCCCGGCCACTCAATCCGTACCCGACATTGGGTGCAATGAGTGAATCGCCGCGCATCGTGAAATGCGTCGCCGTGTCCGGACGCGCATAGGCGAAGAAGCTCGCATCATCCGATGCCATCAATACCACCACCGGTACGCCGCCCACCACGTCATTCATCACGCGTTCGCGGCGCAATTGACGCCAATCGTACGCCTTGCTGTGTCCATTGGCCGTGAGCCCCACCACCCACGCCTTGTCGCTCCAGGGCACCGTGTCGGTTCCCGTGAGCGCGCTCCGACTGATACCGGCTTCGTAGTCGAAATTCCTCGGGTAACGGTCACGCAGCGCCGAGTCGGCCTGCATGATGAGGGAGTGTGGATGCATCTCCAGCCACAACGCGAGTGTCAGTTGGCGACTCGGAATCTCGCGGAGTGTCGCACCCTTCCGTGCGCCGGTGATGGCCTCGCCGTTCGCCTGTCGCCACCAACTGCCCGTACTCCGGTCTTCCAGCATCGCGTTGAAGTGATCCATGCCGACCAGTCGAAACTGCTCCGCCTTCCCATCCAGCATCGGCGAGAAGACCCGTCCGGTCCGACAGACGGTACAAAACGTCACCAGCACAGGCGCACCGCCGACGGTATCACGCACTTGATGATGATAGCCGATGAATTGCACCGGATACGCGCGCGCGTCGCCGTTCACGTCTATCCCGACGACCAGTCGATTCTTCTCCACGACACTACGATTCGCTGGCACCATAGTGAGGCGCTGCGGCATCAAGAACATGCGGTCGGCAGCCATCACAAAATTCGTCATATACACCACTGTTCCCACCAACAGCAGCCCCGACGGCACGAGCCAACGACGCCAGTTTGCCACACGCCACGCGGGAAGCACCGAGCGTAGCAACAGCGCGCCGAACAACACGCGTGCCGCCCAACGCCACGTGTATAACGCATACGCCACGTCGATGCTTCGCACGCGCTGACTGTAGGGAAGCGGCATGACGAAGAACACGTTGGCAACCTCGAACAGGACGAGCCCCAGCACACTGATCGCGAACCACGGTTTCATGGTTGGTTGTCCGACGCGCCTGATGGCTCAGGCGACGCCAGCGCTCGGCGAACCGCGGGCGCTACTTCGGTGCCGAACAGTTCGATGGATCGCATGATGTCCTCGTGTCGCATCGGGCCAACGCTGAATTGCAGCAGCATGCGCTGATGCTGAAAGAGCTCGTGCTCGTAGAGAATCTTGTCAATCACCTGCTGCGGATTCCCGACAAACAGCGCGCCGTGCGGCGAAATCTCTGCGTCAAACTGACGGCGTGTTGGCGGCGGCCATCCGCGCTCGCGTCCAATGCGACCCATCGCCTCAGAATAGGGGGGAAACGCGATGTCGGCAGCACGCTGTGAACTGTCGGCGATAAAACCGTGCGAGTTGATACTCACCGGTAGCGTCGACGGATCGTGTCCCGCTCGGCGCGCGGCATCTCTGTACAGGTGCACCAGCGACGCGAATCGGTCGGGTGATCCACCAATGATGGCAATGGCGAGCGGCAGTCCTAGTGCCCCGGCGCGCATCACCGAGGCCGGTGTCCCCCCGACGGCAATCCAGACCGGCAGCGGCTGCTGCAAGGGGCGCGGATACACGCCCCGTTCATCAATGCTCGGTCGATGAACGCCTTCCCAGCTGACCACATCACCGTCACGCAGTTTCAGCAGCAACTGGAGTTTCTCTGCGAACAGCGCGTCGTAGTCATCAAGATCCTGTCCAAACAGCGGATACGACTCGATGAAACTTCCCCGGCCTGCCATAATCTCGGCTCGCCCGTTCGAGATAAGGTCGAGCGTCGCGAAGTCCTGAAACACGCGGACCGGGTCGTCCGAACTCAGCACCGTGACGGCGCTGGTAAGCCGAATACGCGAGGTGCGCGCCGCTGCCGCAGCGAGAATCACGGCGGGTGCCGAAACCACATAGTCCGGTCGATGATGCTCACCAACGCCGAACACGTCGAGGCCGACCTGGTCAGCCAGTTCGATTTCTTCAACCAGATCCCGGACGCGCTGCGCGACAACGCGGGGGTCGTTAGCCGTGCGGGGATCCGTCTCGCCAAAAGAATAGATTCCAAGTTCCATAGGTGAGAAATATCACACGGTGCGTTCCGGGCTCTTCTGGCCCCAGCCGGACTCGTCCGGTAGGTTAAGGAGTGGACTATCGTGGCGAAATGCAGCTCGCGCTGGGCAACGGCTTTTCCATCGAGCGTGAACTCGACGGTGCGGGCGCCTCACACATCTTCGTTGCTGAAGAACTGGCGCTGGGACGGCGCGTCGTCATCAAGATGCTGCCAAAATCGCTCACCAGTGGCGTCAATGTCGAGCGCTTTCGCCGCGAGATCGCGGTGGCCGCACGATTGCAGCATCCCCATCTTGTGCCGCTGCTGACGGCCGGCGTGGTGACCAGTTCGGGCGTACCCTGGTTCTCCATGCCGTTCGTCGAGGGGGAATCGCTTCGCGAGCTCCTTGTGCGCCGCGGCGCGCTGTCCATCGCATCAGCGGCGCGCCTCATGCGTGAAATAGCGTTAGCGCTGGCCTACGCCCA
>JANLVM010000498.1:0-2171 GCA_031364015.1 Gemmatimonadaceae bacterium | reverse complement strand
CGGTGATCACGGATGTATCCATCGACTCAGCGATTTCCTCGTGTGTGAGTCCACCAAAAAACCGCTGCACAATCACGTCCGCGCCTCGCGCGTTGAACACTTTCAGGCGATCCAGGGCAGCATCGAGCGCGAGAAGCTCTTCGGCTTGATCATCGCTCAACACCAGGGAGAGCTCGTTCAGTTCCAGCGGCACCACGCCGCCACCGCGCTTTGCTGCCCGCCTTGCCTCGGCATGATTGATGAGGATGCGTCGCATCGCGCGCGACGCCACTGCGTAGAAGTGCGACCTGCCCTGCCAGTGCACGCGCGATTGGCCCGCCAACTTGAGGTACACCTCGTGCACGAGCGCGGTGGTGTTGAGCGTGTGATCTTCGCGCTCGCCCCGCCGCCGGCTCCTCGCCAGTCGGCGCAACTCCTCGTATACGATAGGAAACAGCGTGTTCAATGCCTCGACATTCCCCGCGCTCGCTTGCGCAAGCAGGACCCCCACCAGGTCGTCGTCGACTATGTACTCGGGCTCGGGCATGTCCGAACTTGCCCCTCCCCGATGGTAGCGCAAGCCCGGTGAGGACCTCAGGAAGGCGGCAATGATCACTTTTGTGCGCTTTTTCGGCGTTATCCAGTGCACCGAGAGGGACGGCCACCGTCGTGAGTGCTCTCGGGGCACGTTGCCGCAGATGCGGACCACCGAGGAGAATCACATGCCAGGACTACCAGGAGGAGGACGCGCGCGGGCAATTGCCCGTGTTCTCGCCGTGCTGATGATGCTCAGCGCCCAGGGAACGAACTCCGGCGCCCAGGATGTCCCCGTAAGAGGCTTTGCGCCGGGGCAGCTGCGAATAGGGCTCACCTACGATGCGACACGGTTCCCGAATTTCGAGCGAGTGGTCGGCGACCAGGTGGGCATCAGCAGTTATTCCGCCGACAAGAGTACCCGCGGAATTGGCGGGCAGCTCGAATACCGACCATGGAGTTCTCCGCTCGCCTTCCGGGCCGGAGTTAACTACGGAGTGCAGGACTTTACGCAGACGTACTCCTCGACGAATCCTCTCGCGCCACGAAGGGCGGAAGGGCGGGTGCGCGGACTGTTCGCCGACTTTGTGGCGGCATGGCTCTTCGCCATGGATCCATTCGCATTGTCGTTGGGCGGGGGGATGGCCTGGTCGCGCAATGACTCAGAGTTCGACAGCTTTTACGATGGATTCGACGAGCCAATACGTCGGCGGCATACCGGATTCCTGCCAACGATCAGCGGCGCCGTCGACTGGCAAGTGCGACGTCGACTCGGACTGCGTGCTGCGGTCGATCATCTCGGCACCTTCAATGCAAGGAACGCCGATGATCACTACCGCGTTCGCGCGGGCCTGACGTATCTCCTGGGAGGACGAGACTGATGCTGCGCAGACATCTGACCATCGCCCTCGTCGCCCTCGCCTCGCTGATGGCGTGCGACCTCAAGCAGAGCGACTTCTTCGCGCCTGAACCCACCGTTACGTCGCGACTGCCTGATCGGACAGCACCGATTTTTGACCGGTTCGTGCCTCGTTCGATGCTCGCTGGACCGTTCAACATCAACGAAGTCCTGTTCAACCTGAGTGACATCGCGAGTACAGGCGGAGAGCCGGCGAGCGGAGTGGACTACAACTCGGTGACGGCCGTAACCGGAACCGGCCTGAACCTCCCACTCACGCGCAATGGCGACACATTCCGTGCGTCGCTGGCCGGTGTCGCTGACGGTGCGCTCACGATCCGCCTCAATGGCCGCGATCTCGGGGGCAATGCGGCCACCGGGTCGTACGGGATATCGCTCGATCGTACCCCACCGAGTGTGACATTGACACAGACACCGGGCACGAGTGTTCGAACCTCCGACCCGACGTACGCGATCAACTGGGCCGGTGTCATCAGTGATGTGAATTTAGGAACGGCGGTAGGTGCCGTCTATCGCCCCGGTGCCGATACCCGCTGCGGCACCAGTGATGATGTGCTTGTGCCCAGGGGCACCGCTGGAAACCAGGTCAGCGAGAACATGTTCGATTACGTCACAAGTGGTTCCATGGGCGGAGGCTTTCGGGCATCGTATACGGCGTTCAATCCGGTGCCGGTAGGCGGCATGCCACTGACCGATCAGCAGTGTTTCGTGATCAATGCCGCCGACAAGGCAACGGACG
>JANLVM010000495.1:0-1950 GCA_031364015.1 Gemmatimonadaceae bacterium | reverse complement strand
ATGGGCGGGCTCCTGTTTCATCCGGAGTTCTATAAGGTCGCGGTATCGTCGGCGGGATGTCACGACAACCGGATGGACAAGATCTGGTGGAACGAGCAGTGGATGGGCGAGATCGGGGCGCACTACGGCGCGGCGTCGAATGTCGACAACGCGCACCGGCTTCAGGGGAAGCTCCTGCTGATCGTCGGCGAGATGGACCGCAACGTCGATCCGTCGTCCACCCTCCAGGTGGCGAACGCGCTGATCAAGGCGAAGAAATCGTTCGACCTCCTTGTCATTCCCGGTGCAGACCACACGTCGGGCGGCGAGTACGGGGATCGGAAACGGTGGGATTTCTTCGTCCATCACCTGATGGGCGTCGAGCCGCCGGACCGGAATGCCGGGGGCGTTGTGACGGCGGGGGCTGCACGTTAGCCGCACCTCATGCCCGTGGTGCGCGACGATCGCGCTCGACACGGCGTTCGCGATGGCGTCGCACGGCGCTATACGGCGCACGGAAGCGCGAATCGGACGGTGGTGCTCACACCTTCCGCGCTCTCGACCTCGATCCAGCCTGCGTGTGCTTCAACGAGACCCTTGGCAATGGCCAACCCGAGCCCTGACCCTGGCCGCACCGCGTGTGCAGACTGAAAATATCGATTGAACACTTGCGGCAGGTGCGTCGCTGGAATGCCGGGGCCAGAATCACGAACGGTGAACTCGACGTAGCGGTGTCCATCGGCGCGAAACGCATCGTCGCGTGCCTCGGCGCGAACCTCGATAGTCCCTCCGGCCGGCGTGAACTTGATGGCATTGCCGATCACATTGGAGAAGACCTGCAGCACGCGGTCCGCGTCCGCCATGATTGGTGGTAACGTGTCGTCGACGTAAATGTCGAGTCGCTGTTGTTTCGCGTGCGCCAGTGGCGCCAGCGTGTCACAGGCGAGCTCCACGAGGGTGATGGCGTCGTTCCGTGAGGGGTGCACGCGCAGCTGACCGGTCTCGATGCGTGTGACGTCAGCCAGGTCCGTGATCAGCGCGTCCATCTGTTCAGCCGCTTGGAGGATAACGGCCACCTGTTCTGCAGTCTCCGCCGACACACGGCCCTCGTCGGCGCGCGCCAGTATGGCGCTGGAAAGCATCTTGATCGCCTGCACGGGGTTGCGCAGATCGTGCGATACAATTCCGGCCATTTGGTCGCGCGATTCCACAGCGCCCCGGAGGTCCTGCTCGACGCGCTCGCGAGCCGTCACGTCGCGCAGCACGACGGTAAAGACGACGCGGTCGTCGACGGTGACGCGGGCAATCGACGCCTCGGCCGGAAACTCCTCACCGTTGCGCCGAAGCCCCGAGATCTGCTGGCGCTCGCCCATGCGCCGCGCTGGCTGGTCGGAGGCGCCGAATCGATCCACCTGAACACGATGGGCATCACGGAAGTGAAGGGGCAGCAGGTCGGCGAGCGGCCGATCCATGGCCTCTGCGGAGCTATATCCGAAAACCTGTTCCGCGCCGACATTGAAAAAGACAATGCGCTGTGCTTGGTCGACGGCGATGATCGCGTCGGCGGAGATGGCCACCATCTCCGCGAGCATCGCATCGGTCAACGGAAGGGATTTCGCAGGGTGGGGCATGCACGCAATATCGAGGGGTCGTGCCAGATCGTGATCAGGGAATCCCTGACACACGTTCCGTCTCTCCCTGACTGATCAGCCGTGCTCGACCCTGTATTCTCGATCGTAGAGCAGCAACACTCAACACAGCCAAGCCATCCATGACCGATAAATCCGCAGCTCCCTTGCTTCTCAGGACCTCGAACCGCCGCGAGTTTCTGCGCAATTCGGCGGTGACCGCTGTCGCTGCGGGCGCCCTCGGCGCTTGCTCCAAACCAGACGGGACCCAGGCGCAAGCCGTGTCAGTCGCCACGACGCCGCCTGGCAGCGATCACACTGGGGGCACCATGGTGGCCCAGCC
>JANLVM010000452.1:0-2415 GCA_031364015.1 Gemmatimonadaceae bacterium | reverse complement strand
ACCGGCCGGGGCGTGCCGGTGGCCCAAAGCGCGCACAGGCCCATCGCAGCGATCAGCATGAACGTGTTGGCCAGATGCACGGACTGCACCACGGCACGCTCGGCGGACGCGTCTCTGGCCACCCATCCGAACTTGACCAGGCCCATGCCCACCATCGCCTCGACGATGAGGAAGAACAGCACCACCAGCGAGGCCTTGCGCACCGACGACCCGCGGGGGAACGCGCGAAACGCCCACACCACAAGCCCGGCCACGAGGAACCCGAGAACTCCCGTGGACAGCCGGTGGCTGAACTCGATCCACGTGTTCACATTCGCCGACGTGGGGAAAACCTCGCCATTACAGAGCGGCCAGTGGTTCCCACAGCCGTCCCCCGAGAACGAGATGCGCACGAAGGCACCCCAAAGAATCACCGCGAAGGTGAAGAAGAGGGTGGACCAAGCGTAGTTACCGAATCGGCGCGCCGCTGGCGTCACATCGGTATCCGGACTTGGGGGAGTGCTTGCGCTCATCGGTTCCTCCCCGGCGTCAGGCACGGTCGGACCCCATGGCAAACTCGAGGAAACGGAACCCCATCAGGCTGGATTCCGGGTGGATTTTGGCTCAGATGGGCACGGGAAGTCAAGCGGTCCCGGCAGGTCCAAAGCCCCTGATGGGACCTCGGCGCGCTTTGCAGTCGTGAACGCCGGTACTCCTCTCCCTTACGGTTGCTGGTTTGCATCACCAAAGGCGCAAAGAGCGCGAAGGGGGAGGAACGGATGTGGGACTTCTCCCTTGCTTCCTTCGCAGAGTCTCGCGATGCCCTCCGAGGCCTCTCCCATCCGCGCCCTTTGCGCCCTTGCACGAAACCTCGCCCAAAAAGGGACCCTCGTTGTCGTACCATAGTGTCGTGGAGTTAGAGCACCCGCGCGCGACCGAACAGGAACTTCTTGCTGAGCAAGTGACCGACGCCGAGGTGCGCCTCATCATGGAGCGCCTGAGTTTCGAGCAGTTCGAGTGCCCCAACGCGACCGTGGGAGCAGTCGTCGAGGCCACCGGCGCGACCCCGATCACGATTGCCCGAATCCTCGGCCAAATCCGCAAGACCGCCTTCGAAGAGCGTTTCAACGAGACATTCCTCGTCCACGAGGAGCGCCTGGACCATCTGGAGGACAAGACCGAACTCCTGGACACTCGAATCCGGCGCGCCGAGAGCCGGACCGTTCCCAGGCAAGTTGCGGTTGCTCAAACGGAGCGCCGCACCTTGGATGTCATTGGAGTTCTCTTCGTGCTGTGTCTGCTCGTTGTTGGCGGGTGTTGGGTCGCGGGCAATCTGCTACCCCCTAGACCGTATCCAAACGAATTCAGCACGTTTCCCACGCTGCCCAGTTCTGGTTACACCAACCCAGCAGGGGACACGGTGACGATCGACGGACGAGGGGATGTGACAGTCCGAGGGTCGGACGGCTCCCATCGTCAGCCCACCGAGCGAGAGAGGTCCGAGGCACGCGGCATCAGATACATCCTCGAATAGTTGGCCCTCAGGTAGTCGCACCCAGCACCTTGCCGAATTCTTCGCATGGCGCGTCACCGTCCCTCTGACCCTCCGAGCACCCTTCCCCCTTTTCGCCCTTTGCGCCTTTGCGTGAAACCTAAACCGCGTATTGTCGTACGATATGGAAGTGGAGTTCGAATCCGAGCCTGCAACCGAGGAACAGTTGCTTGCCGAGCACCTCGACGACGTCGAAGTGCGGCAGGTCTTGGAGCGCCTCAGTTTCGAGCAGTTCGTGTTTGAGACGGGGGCAACCGTGGGGGCGGTCGTCGAGGCCACTGGCGCGACTCCGCTGACGATTGCGCGCATCGTAGGCGAGATCCGAAAGACGTCCTTTGAGGCCCGCTTCCAGCAGACGTTCGGGCGGCACGATCGCCGCATCGAAGCTCTGGAAGGCACGACGAAGTCACTCAAACAGCAACTTGTGCAAGCGCTGAGGCGGACCCGATCCGCCCCCGACGCCGAGCCCGTGGGTGAGGAGAGCGATTGGGAGGATAGGTCTCAGGAGCGGGTGCTCAACGTTCAACCCAACCCCACGCGGCGGCACCGGCAAAGGCGTAACGTCGAACGCACGGACCCGCTGGAGTCGATGGACGCCACGTTGTGGGTCGTGGGCATTTTCATCGCCCTGCTCGCCCTTTACGCGATGGTAGGCCGCTTCTAGGCATGCGAGAGTACAAGTTCGGACCCGAAACCGTCGGTGCGATCGTGCTCGTGGTCGCTCTCTTGAGCCTCGCAGTCGTGGTGATCAGGGCACTGAACCACCCTGTTTAGCGTGTGCTACATTGCGATATGACCACGCGTCTTCTCGCGGCGTTGTTGCTGAAGTTGTCTGGCGTGCTCCTGATCCTGCGTCAGGTGGGTCAGATGGCGATCTCCGTGTG
>JANLVM010000435.1:0-15312 GCA_031364015.1 Gemmatimonadaceae bacterium | reverse complement strand
TGGGCGTCCGACTTGCGAACGCGCGCCCGAACAGCGGCGGCCGCGTCGTGAGCGTGCGGCGCGCTCAGGCCGATCGTGCAGTTCAGACGAGACGCGAACCGTGCTCCTCCGCCGCGGCATTGGTCCGTACACCCTCACTCGCACCCACATGGCTCGTCTCCCCGCGAACAAGAAGCCGACGACACAGCCGACGCTGAGCAAACCGGCGAAGAAGTCGCCGCAGTCCTTGCCCTACGAGCAAGGCAAGTGGGCGCACGCCTTCGCACCCCGCGCCAAGGGTGAGCGCCGGTATTGGCTGCTCAAGTCGGAACCGGATGTCTTCAGTTTCGACGATCTCCTGGTCGCGCCACAGCACACGACCGGATGGGACTGTGTGCGTAACACCAGCGCGCGCAACTTCCTGCGTGACGGAATGAAAGTGGGCGATCTCGCGTTCTACTATCACTCCAACGCCGAACCGTCAGCGATCGTGGGGATCTGTGAGGTGGTGCGCGAGGGCTATCCCGATACCAGCGCGTTCGATCCCACGCATGCCTACTACGATGCGAATTCGGATGCGGACTCGCCGACCTGGTTCATGGTCGACGTGCGTGCGGTCTCGAAGCTCAAGCGCCCGGTGACGCTACCCGACGTCAAGGCCGCACCGGAACTGCACGAGATGGCACTGGTCCGAGTGGGACGGTTGTCGGTGGTGCCGGTGACGGTGGCGGAATGGAATTTCGTAGTGGCGATGAGCTCGCGCGGGTGATCACCAACGTGCGTCGATGGCGCTGGCCCCACTGGTCTACACTGGTCGTCATCGCGATAGCACTCTGGGCGCTGCCACGGCTGCTGCCTCATGTGGGCGCGCTGGTTGATGTGCGGGCGCGTGACGCCAGCACACCAACCTTCACGATGCAGACGCTGTCCGGTGCGACGCTCTCGATGGACAGTCTGCGCGGCAACGTGGTGCTGGTGAACATCTGGGCCACGTGGTGCGCGCCCTGTCGCGTGGAGATGCCATTGCTGGAGGCAACGTGGCAACGACACCGCGAGGCGGGCTTGGTGCTACTCGGCGCCTCGGTCGATCGTGGCGACCCGTCGGTGGTCCGCGAGTTCGTGTCGTCGCGCGGGATCACTTACCCGATCGGCATCGTCGGTGCAGATGTTATTGCCGCGCTGGGTGGCGTGCGGGGGTATCCAACGTCGGTGCTCATTGGTCGCGATGGGCGCGTACGGCATCGCGTCATGGGCCCAATCGGCCCGGTATCGTTGGAACCGGCGATTCGGCGCGCGCTCAGCGAACGTGTCAGCACGAAGTAGAGGTCAGGCTATCGTGCGTTCACCCCGTTCACCGGACCACCGTTGAAGAATGCCTCCGGTGTCATCACGCCGTCTTTCTTGAAGACCATGCCGTTCTTGAGCACGAACTTCACGTCGCGCAACGCATCGATCGACTGCAGCGGATTGCCGGGTACCGCGATGAGATCGGCCCACATGCCGGGTTTGATCGGCCCGCGCGTGGTCGTCGTCTCACTGACCTCGTATCCGGTGGTCGTCATCGCGCGCAGGATGTCTGCCGCCGGGATGCGCGCGGCTTTCCACGTCTCGATGAATTCGATCGCGACTTCCCCGCGCGTCTTGCCGGGCACGTAGTAGTCGGCGTCGGTCGAGAAGGTGACCGGCACCTTGTTCTCCCAGGCGTTTCGGAGCATCGCGACCGTTTGTTTGTAGCGCGCCTCGGTGGTGTGTCCCACCAGCGAGATGGGCGTTTCCGTTCCCGCCCGGAAAATCCGCTTTTCAGCCATGATCTTGTGAATCGTGTCGTTCATGCCGTTGTCGTGTGCGATCGACCAGATACCGGCATCGACGGCGCGATGCGCTCCAGCCACGGACTGCACGTGCCCTTCCACCTTGAGGCCGGCCTTGGCCGCCTCGCGGATGATCAGTTTGATTTCGTCGGTGGAATACCCCCACAGCTTGCAGTCCACACAGATCTTGATCACCCGCGCACCGACCAGCGCGTTCTGTCGCACCGCTTTGACGATTTCGTCCGGCGTATCTGCCTCGAGGTACTCGGGATACACGATCTTCCGATCAAACGCCATCTCGGGATTGGGAGAAAACTGGCCGCCCATGCCGCTGATGATGAGTCCAGACGGGATGATGGTGGGGCCCGGCACCAATCCCTGTTCGATACCTCGGCGTAGCGCGATGTCGGCGTACTTGCCGTTGTTCCCCATGTCGCGCACAATTGTGAATCCGGACGACAGCATCTGAATGCCGTTGGACACCGCCTGAATAGCGCGGAGCGGCGTGTCGTCGAGGATGGTGGTGATGTAGTAGCTGTTGCGCTCTGGTACCTCTTTGTACGTGAGCGCCAGATGGTTGTGCGCATCGACGAGTCCTGGCAGCACTGTGAGCGCTGACAGATCGATCACCTGCGCATCTCTTGGAATCACCACGGAAGGCCCAACCGCAAGAAAGCGGCGGTTCTGCACCAGAATGATCTGATTGAGCGCGACGGTCCCTGTTTCAGGATCGATTAATCGGCCAGCCTTGATGGCGGTGATGGGAGCCGCAGTCTGAACCGGTGCGGGTTGCTGCGCGCGGATGGAAGGCGCCGTCAGCGCGAAACAGATGACGGCAGCAAGTGCGTGAACACGCGTCATGGCGTTTGGGGGAGAGGGGGATCAGATGGCCTACGGTGGTCTTCCTACTTCCTACTTCCTACTTCCGACTGTCTACTCCCGACTGCAACGCAAACGCCACATACGTGCCGCCGCTCTTCGCGCCGTTTTTTCCACCACCGGCCGCGATGACGATGTACTGTGTGCCGTTCACCATGTAGGTGGACGGTGTCGCATTGCCCGCTGCGGGCAACGTCGTCTGCCAGAGCAGTCGGCCGGTGCGCTTGTTGTACGCGCGGAACTTGTTGTCGTACGTGGTCGCCGCAATGAGCAGCAGTCCGTTCTCGGTGACGATCGCGCCGCCATAGCTGTCGGTGCCGGTGTTGCGAATGCCTTTGGCTGCGAGCTTTGGGTATTCACCAAACGGAATCGACCAGCGCGTCGTGCCGGTGTTCAAGTCGATGGCGTTGAGCGTGCCCCATGGCGTCTTCACGCCGGGATATCCCTCGTGATCGAGGAAGATGTCAAAAAACGCGGTGCGATAGGGGAGCAGGTACGGATTCATACCGACCGTCTTGATTGAGGAGTCCTTGCCCGTGATGAGGAAATTCACGAGATCGTTCACAGCACCACCGTCCATCGCTCCACCAAAGGCCGGCATGCGCCCGGTACCCTCGCGGATAACCTGCACGATCTGTTCGCGTGTACGTGTGGCGATGATGTTCTCCAGCGACGGGCCAATCGCGGTGCCTTTGCGTGTCTCGCCGTGACAGCTCGCACAGTTGGCGGCGTACAACGATTCGTCGCTCCGCGGCACCAGTTTGAGCAGCCACGCCATTTCGTTCGAATTGACGTACAACAACCCCGTGCCGGGATCAAATGCCGGGCCGCCCCATTCACCACCGCCATCGACGCCGGGGAAGATAATCGTGCCCTTGGTGTTCGGTGCATCGAAGGGATTGGTCGTCTTGTATTCGTTGAACGTCTTGAGCGCGGCGGCGTACGCTGCCGGCGTGCGCCGCGTCAAATCGTTTTTCGTGAGCGCCTGCCGCGCGAACGGGAGCGGAAGCGTCGGGAAAAACTGCGACGCTGCCGGTCGTTCGCCGTCCAGCGCCACGCTGGGCATGCGCCGTTCTTCCAACGGAAAGAGTGGCGTCCCTTTGTCGCGATCGAAGAGAAACACGTGCCCGGTCTTCGTGATCTGGGCGACGGCATCCACTTTCCTTCCGTCGCGCGTTACCGTCACCAGCGTTGGCGCCGCGGGCAGATCGCGATCCCACAGGTCGTGCTTCAGCACCTGATAGTGCCAGATGCGCTGGCCCGTGCGCGCGTCGAGCGCCAGCACACTGTTCGCGAACAGGTTGTCGCCAAGCCGATTGGCGCCGTAGAAGTCATACGACGCGGAGCCTGTTGCCGCGAATACCATCGCACGCCTGGGGTCGATGGTGACACCCGCCCAGGCATTGGCGCCACCAGAAATCTTCCATGCCTCAGTTGGCCACGTGTCGTAGCCAAACTCACCGGGGTGCGGGATGGTGTGAAAGCTCCATCGCAGCGCGCCCGTGTTGATATCGTACGCGCGGATGTCGCCGGGTGCACTTGGCAACTGCTCGGGCACGGAACTGCCAATGATGAGGAGGTCTTCAAAGATCACGCCTGGTGTGCTGGCGCTCACCGACAATCCCTCGATGGGGCGACCGAGTCCGGCGCGCAGGTCGACCCAGCCGTTCGTACCAAACGATGGGATCGGCTTTCCGGTTTTCCGGTCGAGCGCGTACAGTCGATAGCGGTAGTTGAAGATCACCCGGTCACCAGTCACGACTACACCACGATGTCGAATGCGCGACAGCGGGGCCGCGCCATTGTTCGGGTCGAAGCGCCACAGTTCCTTGCCCGTGGCCGCGTTTAACGCGAACACGTGCAACTTGGGTGTTGTCGCGTACATCACGCCGTCAATCACGATCGGATTGGCTTGCATCTCCGATCCGTTGAACTCGTCGTGCGTCTGGTACGTCCACGCCACCTTTAAGCGAGCGACATTGGCGGGCGTAATCTGGTTAAGCGTGGTGAAGTGCGTGTTGTCAGTATTCCCGCCATACACGGGCCAGTCGACAGATTTGGACTGCGCATCGACCGACGTCGGAACAACGACGGAGAACGCCGAAATGATCGCGGCGACGCTGATGCGAGGGAGCATGAGGTGGTGCGGCATGGTCGGTGAGGTTGCGGGCGGCCCGAGAGTGGCTACGTGACGGGCATGCGTATGGACGGCTCGTTCCACTAATGTTGCTGCTGAGCGCGATCGGCGCGACCCTCTAGGCGCGGCGCTCAGAACTTACGCTGCGGCCAGCCTTCTCAGCGCATCGACCAGCGGGAGCACATCAATACCCAGTGACTTGGGGTAGGCACGGTCGCCCGGATAAATCAGCCAACGGGTCTTGATGCCCAGATCATCGCAGGCCGTGTGAAACCCGCGTTCCACGGCGGGCGCAGTGGAACGTTTCACTTCAATCGCAATATCCGGCGTGCCGCCGCGCACCAGCACGAGGTCAATTTCCGCACCATTGGCGGTGCGGTAGTAGTAGGCCTCGTAGCGGTCTCCCACCGTATTGACGATGTTTTCGATAACCATCCCCTCGTAGCTCCGCCCCGCCATCGGGTGACTGAGCAGGCCTCGCAGGGTGTCCAGACCCAGCAGGGCGTGCAGCAGTCCGCTGTCGCGAATATAGGCCTTGGGGCTTTTCACGAGGCGCTTCCCGACATTGGCAAACCACGGCGGCAACCGGCGTACCAATCCCATGTCGCAGAGGATATCGACATACCGGGCAACCGTCGGAGATGTCACCGCAAGACTGCCCGCCAACTGCGCGAAATTGAGCGCTTGCCCTTGGGAATGGGCCAGCATGGTCCAAAGCCGCCCAATCGTCGCTGCAGGCAAGCGCGGAGCGAGCTGCGGCAGATCGCGTTCCACATACGTGCGGATCAAATCCTTGCGTCTCCGAAAACTCTCCAGATCATCGACGGCGGTAAGACTATCGGGGAAGCCGCCGCGCACCCATAGCTGATCACGCGACGTGACGCCCGCTGCGCTGGCTTCGAGCGCATCAATCGGGCCAAGATCAACGTAGGCAACGCGTCCCGCCAACGATTCAGAGGACTGCTGCAACAGCAATCGATGCGCTGATCCGAGCAGCAGGAAATGCCCGGCGTGCTCACCGGCGCGCCTGCGCGCATCGATGACGCCGCGCAACACGGAAAAGATCTCTGGCAAGCGTTGCACTTCATCCATCACCACCAGCGTGCCATGCTGTGTGTCGAGAAAGGCACGTGGATCGCTCAGCAAGGTACGATCCGCTTCGTCTTCAAGGTCAAGGTACAGCGCCTTCGAACCGTGAGTGTCGGCAATCGACCGGGCCAACGTCGTCTTGCCGATCTGGCGCGGTCCCAGCAGGACCACGCCGGGCATTTGCGCTAGGCGATGGCGGATGAGCTGTTCGAGACGACGGGGGATCATTCAGAAAACATAGGAGTTCAGCGTTAAATAGTCAAGTATATTGATAATGTAAAGTATGTTTTGCTTAGATAATAACATGTATCTTGCTGGCTATCAAACTGGCGGTCGATGAAGACAGGCCATTGCGTTTCCGTCGGCTTTCGACCGTTGGCTCTGGCGGTAGCTCCAGCTCGCGAGCTACCGATATCCCGCCGCCTGCAATTCAAACAACTCGGCGTACCGCCCGCCCTGCTGCAACAGCTCCTCATGCGTGCCGCTCGCCTCCACGTTGCCGTTGGCCAGCACCAGTATACGATCCGCCATGCGCACGCTGGAAAAGCGATGCGAGATCAGCACACTCGTCTTGCCGACACTCAACGCCTTGAAACGCTTGAACACTTCGAACTCCGCGCGCGCGTCCAATGCGGCAGTCGGTTCGTCAAGGATGAGCAATTGGGCGTCGCGCATGTAGGCTCGCGCGATGGCCACCTTCTGCCATTCGCCACCGGAAAGCTCCACGCCAGTCCGAAATCGCTTGCCGATGAACTGGGTGTATTTTCCCGGCAATCGTTCAATCACCTCGTCGGCCAGACTGCGTTCAGCGGCGGTCTGAATGCGCGCCATGTCCGTGCGCGCGTCGATGCGACCAACGGCGATGTTCTCCGCCGCCGTAAGGTTGTAGCGTACGAAATCCTGAAAAATGACGCCGATGTTGGCGCGCAGATCGGCCAGGTCGTATTCGCGGAGATCATGACCATCAAGCAGGATGCGGCCTTCATCCGGGTCATACAAACGCGCCAGCAACTTCACCAGGGTGGTCTTGCCCGCACCGTTCTCGCCGACCAGCGCGAGCGTTTCGCCCGCGCGCAGGGTGAACGTCAGGTTCCGAACCGCCCAGTTGCCGGCACCGGGATAGCAGAAGCCGACATTCTCGAACACCACGCCCTGTGCGAGCGCGCGCGGCACCGTACGTGCGTTCGGCGGTGAGTGGATCTCCGAACGAATGGTGAAGAACGAGAACAGGTCGTCCAGATAGAGCGCCTGACTGGCGGTGTACGAGAAGCCCACCAGCAACGATTCTAACAAGCCGCTCAGCCGACGAAACGACCCGGCGAGAAAAGTGAGATCGCCAATGGTGAACTGTCCGGCCAACGTTCTCCACGTGATGAACGCGTACGCCGCGTAGTATCCGGTGGTGCCGACCGCCGTCAGGAGACCCATCCACCCGGCGCGCTGGCGTGCGAGACGGCGATTCACCCGGTAGAAGTCGGTGGACAGCGCGCGGAACCGTTCGATGAGGAATCCGTTCAGCCCGAAGATTTTCACTTCCTTCGCGGTCTCGACACTCGCTCCCGTCTGCCGCAAATACTCCAGTTGCCGCCGCTCCTCCGCGCGCGACCACTGCAGCGCGTAGTCGCGCGCGTAGAAGTGCACTTCTCCCACGAACGCCGGGACCAGCGCCACGAGGAGCAGCACAATCAGCCAGGGCGCGTACGCCGCGAGGCCGACGCCGAAACTCAAAATCGTGATGAGATTCTGTACTTGCCCGAACACCTGGCCCATCACGCCCAACCCCGACGACGCTTGTGATCGCGCGCGCTCCAGTCGGTCTTGCAATTCGCTGTCCTCGAATTGCTCAAGATCGAGCGTCGCCGCGTGTTCCATCAGGCGCACACTCGTGGCGATGGAAAACTGCGCACCTAACATCATGTCGAGCAGCGCGCCGACTCGGCCCATGAGGTCGGAGACAATCGCCAAGCCGAACTCGGCCGCGATAAGCCACATGGCCCGATCGAGCAGCCCGCTCGCCAACCAGTCGGTGAGGGTGTTCGGCGCATTGGGCAACGCCGCCTTGGCGATCACTTCGTCGATGATCAGCTTGCCGACGTACAACGCCATCACTGGCAGTAGCGCGCGCACCAAACGCACGAGCATCGTGCCCAGCGTGAGCAGGCGACTGGTCCGCCACACCAGCCCGAACAGCGGCAGGACATGCCGCATCGCGCCAAAGCGTTCGCGGACGGACTTGAGCTTGGGCGGAGGGCCGAGGCGGCGGTGCATGGCCCCGGCCTCCGCCCCTTAGCGTCTCCGCGCCGTAATCAGTGTCGCGATCTCATCCGGTCGCGGATTCACGAAATCCAGTCGCACTCGACCATCGGCCATTGTCGACACGGTTGCCGGAATCGCGCTGTTGGTCAGCACCCATCCAGCGGGTAGCACGACGGCATTGGCGGGACGGCCAAAGCTGCGATCCCACACCAGTTCATCGTTCACGACGCGATAGCGTGCGGCGTCAGTGTACGTCTCCGACATGCGCAGTCGCGTCGACCCGCCGGATACCACCGGTGAGAAACGGAACACCACCGCTTCGGTCGTCGGTGTGACATCGGCAACACCCACGTTGGCCTTCGTGATGGCATCGCCCTTGAGCACCTCGAAGGCAAGCGGCGCACCGGTATCGAGATTCCGCGCCGACGGCTTGGACACGGTACTCCCCGCGCGCACGAGATTGACGTAGTAGCTCATGCCGACCCGTGACTCGGTGTAGTCGTGATACAGGTCAAACGCGTGCGTTTCCGGCTGCTGCAGGAAGTACACGACCTCGCGCGTCTGTATGGCGCGCTCAGGCAGGCGATCGGCGACGCTGGACCGCACCGCAGTCATACGAGTCGCGGGGCGCGCCCGCAGCATCAGCGGCGCTTCGGCCGGCGTGGTATTCCAGAAACTGATGGCGATACGACCGTCCGCTTCTTGCAGCACCTGAGACGGGTAGTTGCAGGACACCAATTCATATCCTTTCGGCAGCACGACCACGTTACGCTTGATGCCTAGCGAGCGATTGAACACGATCGCGTCGCCGTCTACCAGATAGCTCTTCGCATCCTCGTACGTCTTGTCAATCAGTATGCGCGACTCACCACCATCGGCCGACACGGGCCGTGCCAGCGCCACGCGGATGTACTGCTGCGTGCTGTCCGACACGCGAACGCCACCGGCGCGTGCGACCGTCGCGCCGACGACTTCAAACGCGAGCGGTTTGCCGGAGGCACGATCCGTCACCCGTTCATCCGTCGCGATACTGCCAGTGCGGATCGCGTTGAAGAAGTGTGTCGCGCCAGTGGTCGTGGCGGTCACATCGTAGAGTATGCGGAATTTTCCCGAACCGGGCGCCAACAGCTCATAGCGCGAGTAATCGTCGGCCTGCGACTGGCGCGGAGGGGTGGCGGCACCTTGGCCGAACGCAGACGGGGTGTGGCCGACAGCCAGACCCATGGACAACCCGATGAGGAGACGTTTCATAGGAGAATGTTGCACGCCGGTGCCGATTCGCGGAACCCCCGCAGGCATCGCTGCGGGAGAACGCGACGCGGTTTACTGAGCGATTCCCGCGCGCGGCGGTAGTATTCATGTGTTCTGCGGGTCGATGACCGCTCTGGGCGGTTCGACGCCGACAATACTCGAGGTATCATTGGCCGCACGTCGCATTCCCCCCGCCATTCTGATCGCGCTGATCGCCCTCCTGGCGCTCGTGATCATCCCGACGTCCACCGGACTGCTCGTAGACCTCTGGTGGTTTCGAGAGATCGGGTCTGAGATCTTGTTCACCCGAACGCTCACCAGCCGAGTGCTCCTGTTCGTCTCCGTGGCGGTGGTCGCCAGCGGCCTGATTCACCTGAATCTGGCGCTGGCCCAGCGTGGCGTGGTCCCCGATTCGGTAGGCATTCGGCTGCGGACCGGTCAGGGTGAGGTGACGATCGACGTCGGCGATCGACTCCGGACGCTCGCGCGGCCGGCGGCCATCGCGGTGGGGCTCTTTTTCGGGCTCGGGGCCAGCGCATTGTGGGACGTGGTACTGCTCGCGATTAACCAAACCGCATTTGGCACCAGCGATCCGATCTTCCAGCGCGACATCGCGTTCTATGTGTTCACCATACCGGCCCTCTCGGCGGTACTGAGTGTGTTGGCGAGCCTCGCCGTCATCTCGCTGTTGATGACGGTCGCGGTGTACTTCGTGCGAGGGGACATTGTCGTCTTGCCGCAGCGCCTGCGCATTGAGCCATCGGCCGGTCTGCATGTGTCCGTCCTACTCGCGGTGCTGCTGGTGGTCTGGGCGCTCCAGCTGTGGTTTGTGGACACGGCCAACCTGCTGTTCTCCAACACCGGTCCGCTGGTGGGTGCGAGTTACACGGACATGCATGCGACGCTGCCGGCCCTGCGCGTCGCCGCGATCACGGCGATTGTGGCGGCCATTGTCGTTGTGATCGGCGGGGTGCGACGTCGTGTCGGTTTCCACGCTGGTCTGGCGCTCGCCGCCTACCTGGGTGTGTCATTGGTGGGACGATTCCTCGTGCCCACGGCAATGCAGAAGTTTATCGTCGCGCCGACGGAGCTCACGCGGGAAGAGCCGTATCTCGCGCATCACCTCGACGCGACGCGACGCGCCTGGGGCATCGACCAGGTGGAGGTGCGCGATCTCGGAGCGGCGGCCGATCTCACGCTGCAGAGCCTCCGGACGAATGCCGCAACGATCGACAATGTGCGACTGTGGGATCGCGAGCCGTTGCTCAGAACATTCAGTCAGATCCAGGAGATTCGCACGTACTACGATTTCGTGTCGGTCGACGACGACCGGTACTGGATCGACGGGCGGTACCGTCAGGTCCTGCTCGCACCGCGCGAGCTCAATGCGGCGTCATTGCCAACCCGAACGTTCATCAATGAGCACCTGACCTTCACCCACGGGATGGGCCTCGCGCTCAGTCCGGTCAATCAGGTGACTGCGGAAGGGCTCCCCGTGCTGTTCGTAAAAGACCTGCCACCGTCAACCACCGGGTCGTTGCGCGTGACCCGTCCGCAGATCTACTACGGAGAACTCACCGATCAATTCGTCTTCGTGAACACGAAGCAGAAAGAGTTCGACTATCCGGCGGGCGACCAGAACATTTATCGGGCCTACGACGGCACGGGCGGCGTGCAGGTCGGGAACCTCGTGCGGCGGCTCATCCTCGCCGCACAGTTTGGATCGTCGAAGATCCTGCTGTCCGGCGACATCACGGCGGACAGCCGCATTCTGTACCACCGGAACATCGTCGACCGCGCACAGAAAGCGTTTCCGTTTCTCCGGTTCGATCGCGACCCGTACATGGTGATTGCCGAGAATGGATCGCTGCAGTGGATTCTCGACGCGTATACGATTTCCGGGCGCTATCCGTACGCCTTTCGCGCCACCGATGGAACGACGTACATCCGGAACAGCGTCAAGATCGTCATCGATGCGCACGACGGCACCGTGACGCCGTATCTATCCGACCCCAACGATCCGCTCATCAAAACCTGGTCGAAGATTTTTCCGGGCGTCTTTCAACCCCTGGAAAAAATGCCGACAGATCTGCGCGCGCACCTGCGCTACCCTGACGATCTCTTCCGGGCGCAAACGGCGCGCTACGTCACGTATCACCTGAACACACCGGCCACGTTCTACAATCGCGAGGACGAGTGGCAGATCCCGGTGGTGACGCGGAACGACCAGGCCGTACCGTTCATGCGGCACATCGTGATGCGACTGCCCGACGAGAAGGAGGCCGAGTTCATTTACATGGCGCCATTTACTCCCCGCGGGAAGGACAATCTGGCAGCGTGGATGGTCGCGCGAAACGATGGTGCCCACTATGGCAAGCTCCGCGTCTATCGTTTCCCGCGCCAGAGTCTCGTCTTCGGTCCGCGCCAGATTGAGAATCGCATCAATCAGGACACGGACATTTCGCAACAAGTGTCGTTGTGGGATCAGCGCGGCTCACAGGTGATTCGCGGCGACTTGCTGGTCATTCCTATTGACGAGGCGTTGCTGTACGTGCAGCCGATGTACCTGCAGGCAGAGGGCGGCCAGATCCCGGAACTCAAACGTGTGGTCGTGGCCTACCAGAATCAGGTCATCATGCGCGAAACACTGGATGCGGCACTCTCCGCCATGTTCGGCGGACAGGTCGATTCAGGCCGACCGACCGTGGTGGCCGGCGCCACCGCCGACAGTGCGATGATTCCGCGTGTACCGGCACCGGCGGGTAACGCGGATGCCGCGACGCGAACGACCATCGCCGAAGCACAGCGGCGCTACCAGTCGGCGATGGACGCGCAGCGTCAAGGTGACTGGGCGCGCTATGGTGAAGAGATTCGGCAACTGGGTGCGTTGTTGGCGAAGCTCGGAAACAATCGGCCGCAGTAGCCGCAGCGGAACGCGCCTATGTCATCCCTCTACTGGATCTGTCTGCTGGTTGGCGGAGGCGTTGTCGTCCTTCAGTTCGGAGCGTCCCTGCTTGGGCTGCACCACGACGCACCGCACAATCTTGGCGGACACGGCTCGCTCCACGAAGGCTTACAGATGTTCAGCGTACGCTCGCTGGCGGCCGGCATTGCGTTTCTGGGAATCGGCGGGTTGGCGGGGCAGTCGTTCGGACTCCCCGCCGCAGTGACGGTACTCATGGGCGCGGCGTCGGGCGCCGTCGCGGCTGTGGGCGTGTCGGTGCTCATGCGCGGCATGCTGCGGCTGGAAAGCGATCGGACCTTTCAACTCGCCATCACCGTCGGGCATTCCGGCGATGTGTATCTGAGCATTCCCGCTCGGCGCACCGGCACCGGCAAGGTCCACGTCACGCTGCAGGGACGACTGATGGAACTGGACGCCGTGACTCCGGATGAGGCAATCCCCACGGGCGCGCGCGTGCTGGTAATCGACACAATTGCTCCCTCAACGGTGATTGTCGCACTACAACCACGAATTCTCGATCAAGGAGATGGTGATGCCTAGTTTGTTGTTGCAAAGCGCGGCGGTAGACGGACTGATGGGCGCCTTGCCGCTCGCGATTATCGCGTCGTTGCTGGGTCTCACGGTCCTCGTGGGTATGGCCACTCTGTTCGTGACGCGCTACAAACGCTGCCCGGCGAATAAAGTGCTGGTGATCTCCGGTCGGGTGTCCGGCGAAGGCGCCGCCCGATGCATCTCGGGTGGCGGCACGTTCGTGTGGCCGGTCATTCAGGAATTCGCGTATCTCTCGCTTGAACCCATCCAGATCGACATCCCGCTCAAGGATGCGCTCTCCCTGGAAAACATCCGCGTCGCCGTTCCCAGCGTGTTCACGGTGGCGGTCGGTACGGAGGAGGCGGTTCGACAGAACGCCGCGATTCGCCTGCTCGGACTTCAGCACGACCAGATCAAGCGACAGGCGCAGGACATCATTTTCGGTCAGCTGCGTCAGGTGATCGCCTCGATGAGCATCGAAGAAATCAACCGCGATCGCGAAGGCTTCCTGCACCGCATTCAGACGTCGCTGGAGCCGGAGCTTCGCAAAATCGGTCTGGTGCTCATCAATGTTAACATCACCGATCTCCGCGACGATTCCGGCTACATCGAGGCCATCGGCAAGAAAGCCGCAGCCATGGCGGTGCAACAAGCGCGCGGTGATGTCGCCGACCAGGAGAAGCTGGGCGAGGTGCGCGTGGCTGATGCCGAGCGTGATCGCGCGGTGCAGGTGGCCCTGGCACGGAAGATTCAGGAGATTGGCACGCGCGAGGCGGAGCGCGATCAACTGGTGCGCGTCGCTGAAGTAGAAAAAGAACAGACCGTGGGTGAACAGCGTGCCGCGTTCGAGCGTGACGCGCAAATCAAGGACGCCGATCGTGCGCGTCGCGTCTCGATCGCCGAAAACGAAGCGAAAGCCATCGAGGGCGAGGCGACGTCGCTGGCCCTCGTGGCCGCTAGTCGGGCGACGCTGCAAGTGCGCGAGTCGGAGGCCTATCAGCTGTCGGAAACGCGCAAGCGCGAAGCCGAAGCGTCGGTGCAGGAATCGCAGAACCGCGCCATGGCACGCGCCGCGCTGGCGTTGCTGGACCGCATCGAAGCCGAACGCCGCGCTGAATTGGAAGGGCCCGCGCGCGCCGAGAAGGCGCGGACGATTGTCGAGGCGCAGGCGGCCGCTGAAAGCCAGCTGATCCAGGCGACGGCGGAAGCGCAGTCGATTTACGTGAAACTTGAGGCTGAAGCGCGCGGCCAGTACGAGATCATGTCGAAGAAGGCCGAGGCGATGAAGGAGCTCGTGGCGGCGGCGGGTGGTGCCAAGGAAGCGTTTCAGTTGCTGATGGTGGAGCACCTCGACACACTGGCCGAAACGTCGGCCAAGGCAATCTCGAATATCAAATTTGACAAGATCGTGGTGTGGGACTCCGGCACACCGGGCGGCGGCACCGCCGGCTTCCTGCAGAACATGGCCCGCACGATGCCGCCCATGATGCAAGTGTTGCGTGATATCGCAGGCGTGGAACTGCCGGGCTATCTCGGATCGATGTCGACGGAAAGCCCGCCGGATCCCAAGGTTCCACTCCTTCCGGAATCGCCCACGCCGTGAGCGTTATGTCGGCACGCTGCTCAGGAATGCGTCTGCGGGTAAAAGCAGGACCCCAGGCGCAATCCCGAGGAGGATCAGCAGCACGAGCAGTACCACAGCTACCGCGCGCTCGCGTGGATACAAATCAGGTGCCAGCGAGTGGGTGGTGCGACCCAGAAACGTTTTTGAGAATGCGACCAACGTCGCCACCGCCAGCATCGCACTCGACAGAATAACGGCGACGGTGCTGGTCGGACTTTCCATCCACAGGGTGTGCAGCAGCAGATCGTCGGCGACAAAGCCGGCCATGCCCGGTAGCGCCACACCGGCACCGCCGAAGAGCACGAACGCCAAGGCGAGTTTCGGAAACGCGCCGACCCGTCCGCCGGGACCGCTGAAGACCACGGGACCCACTCGTTCTTCGAGCGGGGGTGGCCGCGTGGGCGCTCGGTAGGCCAGGCCGGAATCTAGTTCTCGTGGAGCGCATCGACGTGAGAATCGCCATGACGCCGCGATGATCGCCGCCGTGCTCAATGTATTGACAGCGAATCACCGGCCACCCCAATTCACTATCTCCTTCCTTCCGGATGCCTCGAATGCGTGTACTCCGCGCTCCAATCACCGTGGTGGCGATGTCGGCGACCGTGGGTTTTGCGATGTTGTCTATGGTGCCGCGTGTCGTTCGCAGCCAGGCACCGGTGCGCGCCCGTCCACTGACCATCGAAGACTTCTACCGGCTCAAGACCGTCGGGTCGCCAGAACTGTCTCCCGATGGGCGATGGGTGGCGTACACGGTCAGCACGCGTGTCGAGGACACCAACGGCACGAGCAG
>JANLVM010000433.1:0-3332 GCA_031364015.1 Gemmatimonadaceae bacterium | reverse complement strand
TCGACGAGCTTGAGGTATGCCTCGTGAACGAGGCCCGTGGTGGACAGTGTCCCGCCGTGCTCGCGCTTCGCCAACTGACGGCGCGCCATCGCCTGAAGTTGCTCATACACTACGGGCATGAGCCGATCGAGGCTGTCTCGTCGGCCGCTCCGCAATTCCGTGAGCGCATCCATTTCCTTCGAAGCGTCCATTGGCTCCGGAAGACCGCCGTCCGAGGGAAACGTGCGCTCCATCGCGCGGACGCTCGCGCATGCATCGGGAACATACAGACGCGATGACTGTAACGCAATAATCGTCCGGACCCTTCGGGTGCGCAGCGCGCCCGTGGAAAATCACGCGCTATCTCACGGATAACGTGTACACGATTCCCCACTCGTATCCAAGCACCCGGATGAGGTAGTATCCCTCCGCAGGCGCAATGAAAGTCGCGCCATAAGTGTAGTCGCTGATCCATTTGGACGCCGCGAGGACACGGCCGCTGCCGTCAGTCACCTCGAACGCCTGCTCCGAGTATGACCAGTCCTCGAGGCTGATGTACAATGATGCACCACGTGCGGCCCACACTCGATACCGATCTTCGGAGCGAGTCGGCGAGACGACGCAATCCGCCTGCGTAATTGATTGTTTCGCAGTGGTCACCCCGCGTACGATGCCTGTGGCTTCACAGCCCGAGACATCCGGGGACGCCGGGCCGTACGTGATACTGAACTTTCCCTCTGCCGCGGGACGAGCGGTGGTCGCAACGACGGTGAACACTCCAGCAGGCAGGAGGACCTTCAGCCGGGACCCAAGTTGCGAAAGGCCATCGCTCGCGCTTCCCGCGACGGGCCTCCCCCGCGCGTCCCGAAGCTCCAGATAGCTGTCGAAGGCGGACGAGGTGAGGGTGAATTCATACGCGTCGCCCAAGCGCGCGACCATGGAGAACGGCTCCAGCAGGCGGCCATCGGCGTCGCGGCAGCTGCGAGCCGAGAGTTCGGAGCTCGTGGGAATGCCGACTGAAAGCGCGCCCGAAACCGGGCAAGTCGCTGCATGAACCGCACCCGCGATGAAGACGACGGGCGCAAGCGCGGCAGACGTGACGGTCAGGCGCTGTTCTTCACCCGAGCCGAGCGTCCAGCTTCCGACGGCTGCGATGCCCAGCGAGTCCGTCGTGACCGCAGCGCCGGTTAGCGTGCCGTCTTCGTTTCCAACGGAAAACGTCACGCCCACGCCTGCGAGGGCGTTTTCGAACCTATCGACCACGCGAACCGTGGGTCGGACGGGCACGGCGGCCCCAGGCGCCGCGTACTGGTCGTCCCCCTCGAGCTTTCTAAGCGCCGACGGCGGACCAGCCAGGGCGGTCGCACGGAAGATCACCGGAGGCAGTGACCCGCTCCGGGCGGTCATCTCGTTCACCCACGGCCGCACGCCCAGTATCCAGCCATGCAGCGTCGCAACGCCATTCGCACTGGTGCTGACGGTTGCGGTTTGGGTGATGCCCGCGATTGCTCCAAAGCCCATCGTGATCTCGAAGATCACCTTGACGCCAGGGAGTGGATTGCCACCCGAGTCTCGAGCCACTACGGATGGAAGTTCTTCTACAGTGCTGCCGACGGTCGCGGAGAAGGATGTTGGAGACGTGGCCGCGAGCACGGCGGGCGCGGCGGGCGCGGCGGGCGCAATGGGGTTGCCGGGCGCGGACGCCATCTCACTGCGGCACGCCGCGACGAGCAATGCAAGGATGAACCGTCGGCCGAATATCAGAATAGAGCGCATGTCATCGTCCATGGTGAGTGAGATGGTCTCACCACTAACACGACGAAAGTCCCGCAATCCCGACATTCGGTGAAAAGGGTGGCGCGGACGTGATATGACGGATCGGGCGGCGGTCGATGTCGGGATCTCGGCGAAAAGGGCGTGTGTCCAATGTGAGAGCCGTCGTTCCGTCGTGCGACGCTTCAGCGGCGGCGCATTTTCAATACAGCGAGGATACTCACATGTCGCGGTGGCCGTGGGTCGCAAGAACTACTTGTTCGCCGGATCGCACGAGGCGGCGCGGCGCACCGCGGTGCTCTATTCGCTGACGCGCACCTGCGCGCAACACGGGGTGCCACCGCTGCCGTATTTCACCGACGTGCTCCGCAAACTCCGCGAACACGTCCCGGTGACGGACATCCTGCCCGATCGCTGGCGCGATCTGTACGGCGCCGCGAGTCCGCAGTAGTCAGCACCATTCTGCGGTGGCGCCCAACGCGCCGCGACTCCAACCAAACAACTCCGCTCAACATCCGACGGCGGCCGTGAACGGCTTCGTGATCGATCCGATCTCGTAGATCGTGGTGGCGGTCGGCGCGCGCCACGCATCCACGTTGGCGAGCCCGGTCACCGATGGACAGGTGCGCACATCGTCGGTAGGGGCCGTCGCCGTGGCCCAGTCCAACCCGGACATCGTGTACCTCGGTATGGGCGAGACACAGTTCCGCGGCAACATTATGCCCGGCGATGGGCTCTACCGTTCCGCTGACGCTGGACGTACTTGGACTCACATCGGACCGCAGCGATCGCGCGGTGGAAACCTCTATTCTTTTAGAACGCGATGAACACCGCTTGGCGCACGTCACTTTTTCTTGAATGGAAAGCGGGCGAGATCATGGCGCGTGCTGGAGGTGGTTGCGGACGCTGGCGTGCGCGGTGGCCAGTGCTCGGCAGACGGATCGTCCGCTGCGACGGCTGGCTGAGCAGCAAGTCAGTCGCCGTTTTCATCGGTGATCGGTCATTCATCCCACCCATCGGCGGCATTCGCGGTGAGCAAGGTCCGTTCTACCCTCGCATTGCTGCAGCTAGCGCCTGTCGGAATGCGTGCTGCGCGCGCAATTTTATGAGAGTGCTGCTGCAGAACGCCAACGTTGGGCGGACGATCAGACATCGAGAGGGATTATGCTTCAACCAAAGATCCTAGCATGGGGCCTGTTTGTTGGTGCGGTGCTTTTCATTGTTGCGGCCCTGGTTGGGATCGCGCAGGGGGAAAAGCGCAATGCGGTACTTCTCGGTGTGGGCGCTGCGTTTTTCGGTATCGCCCTCACATTTGTCGCGCTCAGCGCGGCACGCCCGAAGAAGGCGCCGCCCCCGGACCCGCCTCCACCCGCCGCGTAACAAACCAGAGGTTTTGCGTCGCGAAGCCGACGCCAAACCTCCGTTGAACTGAACCGCGGCGGTCGCTCTGCGGCGGTCGCTTTATGGAGTTTGCTGCGCGCGCGAGCTCGCCGCCATGGGACGTGTCACGGACCCGGTGTCGGCGGGATGGGATCGCTAATCTCGCTGGCGGATCGGGCACGCCTGAGGCACTCGATCAC
>JANLVM010000409.1:0-1819 GCA_031364015.1 Gemmatimonadaceae bacterium | reverse complement strand
CCACGATACTCACGGCCAGCGCGAGCCGCAGTGGCGAGGCGTTCGGGATGCCCGCCCTCGCCGCCGGCACGGTGGGCCTGTACAACACGTACGCCTGGGCGCTGGTGGTGACGGTGTTGGTGGCGGTCAGTACGGGATACGGGAGAAAGCGCTGAGGCCGGTGGTCACGGGTATGACGGGTATGCGTTTCGGCCGGCGACTGGATCTCGGACACCTTGTGGCATTTGGGGGCGGGAGACAGTGGTTGCGAGTGGAGAAAGCGGAATTCGACATTCGGCGCCATCTGGCAATTCCGCCTCATCGGCGAGCGCTCAACCCCCGCTAGTTTCTCGCGTTTGTCAGACCGTGATCGCATAATTGAAAATGCAGTTTGCGACTCGGCCGCTTCGCTCTGGTCGTGGCAAGTAGACACTTTTGACACTACGGAAATGAAGCAAGTCGCGGCGAGTGATCTCAAAACCGTGCTGCATTCCAAGCGAGCCAATATTTACTATCTCGAACACTGCCGGGTGCTCGTGAACGGGGGCCGCGTTGAATACGTCACCGATGAAGCGCGGCGATCACTCTACTGGAACATTCCAATTGCCAATACGACAACCGTATTGCTCGGGACTGGAACATCGGTGACACAGGCGGCGGTACGTGAGTTCGCGAAGGCGGGAGTGATGATCGGGTTCTGCGGTGGTGGCGGCACACCGCTGTTCGCCGGAACTGAGCAGGAGCTCGAAGTCGCGTGGTTCCCGCCACAAAGCGAATACCGTCCGACCGAGTATCTACAGAACTGGGCCAGCTTCTGGTTTGACGACGGCTTACGGCTAGCAGCGGCCAAGCTTTTTCAAAAAAGCCGACTCGCGAATATCAAGGTGCACTGGATCCGCAGCAAGACGCTAAAGGATCAGGGCTTTTCGATCGACGCTGCGTCATTGGATGCCGTCGTTGATCGGGCGGCGGGAACGATCGACGCCGCGCACGATCAAACGGCGCTACTTACCGAAGAGGCGCGATTAACGAAAGAGTTATACCGGCTTGCAAGCCGCGCGACGTCGTACGGCGGCTTCACGCGGGTGAAGAGGGGTGATGGCGTAGATCCCGCCAACCGGTTTCTCGACCACGGGAATTACCTCGCGTACGGACTCGGTGCGACCGCGACTTGGGTGCTGGGTTTGCCGCACAGTCTCGCGGTACTTCATGGAAAGACCCGGCGAGGCGGCCTGGTCTTTGACGTCGCTGATCTCGTGAAGGATGCCGTAATCCTCCCCCAAGCGTTTGTGTCCGCTGTGAAAGGACATAACGAGCAAGAGTTCCGACAGGCCTGTGTCGAGGCGCTGACGCGATTCGAAGCATTGGACGTCATGATTGAAACGCTGAAGTCTACGTCGGTCGCTCTTGGTCGCCGACTGCCGAAGGCACTTCCTCCAGATGCGGACACGGGAGCGTGAATGTTCTCTTGATCTCGCAGTGCGACAAGCGCGCATTGACTGAGAGTCGTCGCATTCTCGACCAGTTTGCAGAGCGTCGAGGGAGTCGCACATGGCAAACGCCAATCACTCGCGACGGACTGGATACCTTACGTCGTCTGCTCCGGAAGACGGCGCGCAAGAACACGGCCGTTGCCTGTCACTGGATCCGCGGAATCGATCATTCCGAACTGATCTGGGTGGTGGGAGACCGCAGCCGATTCAACGCGCAAGGTGCCGTACCAACCAACACCACTGAGCGCGATGTGCGCCGGCAGGATGACGAGAATGATTGGCGGTCCGCGGGATTAATCGGATCACTGTCTGACCTCGCGGGGCTATTGCACGACTTGGGGAAGGCA
>JANLVM010000403.1:0-3605 GCA_031364015.1 Gemmatimonadaceae bacterium | reverse complement strand
CAACACGGTGCCCGATCAGGTAGCGGGGATGAAAGCCCTTGCCACCCAGTATCCCGGCATTGATATCGACAAAGCCGCTATGTGGGGGCACTCTGGCGGTGGGTTCATCACCGCCGATGCGATGTTCCGCTATCCGGATTTCTTTAAAGTCGGCATCGCCGAGTCGGGCAATCACGACCAGCGTCTCTACGAAGACGACTGGGGTGAACGCTACCAGGGACTGTTGCAGAAACTACCCGACGGCACGGATAGCTACGATATCGAAGCCAACCAGACGTTCGCCAAAAACTTGAAGGGGCATCTGTTGCTGGCGCACGGCATGATGGACAACAACGTGCCCCCGTACAACACGCTGATCGTGGTGGAGGCACTCATGAAAGCCAACAAGGATTTCGACTTGCTGATGTTGCCCAATCAGGCGCACGGCTACGGCACGATGTCCAACTACATGATGCGACGTCGCTGGGATTACTTCGTGCGACATCTGCTTGGTGCGGAGCCACCAAAGGAGTACGAGATCAAGCCGATGAATCGTCCGGTGCCGTAGCGGCAACGATTCACGGCCTCCTCACGACGTCCTGGACATGACGATCAGTCCCGTGGCCGCCGAGCGGCGTCCGACACGGCCGCGACCAGCGCTGCGCGATCGGTCGGGATGCGCGGTGACTGAAAACGGAGCACGCCGTCGGCCGCCCAGCGCAAACGTGCAGTGATGCGTAGTAGCCAGATGCTCCGTCATCTGGTTCTCCCGGTTCTCCTGATTGTCCTTGGTATTCTGCCAACCACCCTCGCAGGCGCCCAAGGGGCACCGGGCATCAGTGTCTCGGCTGCGGTAAACGCCGAGTTGGTCGCGCGCCCGGTCATGCACGCCACGCGCACCGCGCGCCCAATCGTGGTGGACGGGACGCTTGACGAGCCAGAATGGAAATCAGCGGTGGTGCTCACCGATTTTGTGCAGCAGCTCCCAGCCACAGGATACCCCGCAACATTTCGCACTGAGGTGCGCCTGCTGTACGACGACGACAACCTGTATATCGCGAGCGTCAACTACGATCCGTCGCCGCAGAAGGCGATCACGGTTGGACTCGAGCGCGACTTTGTGTCGACCAACAGCGACATCTTCGGGGTCGCGCTGGACACGTTTCATGACCGACGCAACTCGTTTTTGTTCATTGTGAATCCCAAAGGGGCGGTGCGCGATGAGCAAACGTTCAATGATTCCCGGAACGTCGTAGAGGCATGGGACGGTATTCACACGGTACGGACGTCGCTGCAGGATTCAAGTTGGACTGTCGAGATGAAAATTCCGCTCAAGACGCTGCGCTTTGCAGCGAATCGCGATCCGCAATCGTGGGGTATCAACTTCATCCGCCGGGTGCGCCGCGTAAATGAGACGTCCTACTGGGCGCCGCTGGAACGTCAGTACCGACTCCACCGCA
Source organism: Gemmatimonadaceae bacterium (assembly GCA_031364015.1). Taxonomy (GTDB): domain Bacteria; phylum Gemmatimonadota; class Gemmatimonadetes; order Gemmatimonadales; family Gemmatimonadaceae; genus Gemmatimonas. The sequence continues at coordinate 2,166 of JANLVM010000403.1, read as the reverse complement.
TGTCGAAGGCGGGGACGATCGACGGCCTGTCGGGGCTCAAGCAGGGGCGCAACCTGCAAGTGAAACCGTACGCCCTCGCGTCCAACTCCATCGGTGCACAAGTCCCTCGCAGTGCGCTAGGCAGCAAGGCTGACATCGGTGGCGATATCAAGTATGGCGTGACGCCATCGCTCACCCTCGACCTTACGTATAACACCGACTTCTCGCAGGTGGAGGTTGACCAGCAGATCGTCAACCTCACGCGTTTTGGCGTGCTGTTCCCCGAACGACGCGAGTTCTTCATTGAAAATTCCGGTTCATTCACGCTGGGCGACGTGGTCGAGCGAAGCTATCGCATGGGCGCGGCACTCAGCGACTTCACCCTGTTCAACTCCCGCCAGATTGGCCTCACGGCCGATGGACTCCCTCTCCCCATTGTCGGCGGAGGGCGGCTCACGGGTCGCGTGAAGGGCTGGGAACTGGGACTGCTGGACATGCAGACGCAGCGCGCACGCGATACGCCGGCGGAGAACTTCGCGGTGGGCCGCGTGCGCCGAAACCTGTTTGGAAATTCAGATGTGGGATTGTTGTTTGCCAATCGCCAATCGACCGACACCACCAGCAGCTTCAACCGGTCGTACGGAGTGGACGCGAACATCCGCGTTCGGGACAATCTGATCATCAATACGTACCTCGCGGCGAGCGACGCCGACTCCGCCACGTCCGACGGCTCGGCGGGACGCCTATCCGTCGCCTATCGTGATCGCTTCTGGAACACGTCGGCCATGCATAAGCGCGTGTCTGCCAATTTCGATCCGGGAATCGGCTTTGTGCGTCGCCGCGGTTTTCAGCAGAACTTCGCCACGGTCGGCGTGCACGCGCGTCCCCGACTGCGAGGGATCCAGGAGGTGAACCCGTATGTCGAAGCAGACTACTACGCCGATCTTGACGGCACGCCGCAGTCGCATCAGATCACCGCCGGACTCGACCTGTTCTTTCAGCCAGATGGTGAGCTGAAAGTCGAAGTGAACGACTGGTTCGATCGGCTGGACCGACCGTTCACGCCGTTCCCCGGGCGGTCGATTCCGGTTGGGCGGTACGGATATCGCGATGTGCGGGTGACGTACACGTCGACACAACGGTATCCCGTGTATGGCACCGCGAGCGCGAAAGTTGGCGACTACTACGACGGAACCGCTCAATCGGTGAGCGGCGGACTTTCCTGGCGTCCGCGCTACGACATCAGCTTCGAGGGGACATACCAACACAACGACGTGACACTCGCCAGCGGCGCTTTCACGGCTGATTTGGCGGGACTCCGCATCAAGTATGCGCGGTCGACCACGTTGTTTGGCAGCACGTTCGTGCAGTACAACACGCAGACCAAAAGTTTTGTGACCAACGCGCGCCTGGCCTGGCGTTACTCACCGCTGAGTGATGTGTTCCTGGTGTACACCGAGCGCAAGAACACCGAGCTCAACCTGCGCAATGAGCGCTCGGTGGCCATCAAGGTCACGCGCATGATGGCCTTTTGAACCGTCTCGCCCTGATAGCGTCGTTCGTTTTTATGAACGGCAACCACGCTATCAGGGCTAAAGCGCTACGGCGATCAGTTAAGAGCCTCATTTGGCCGATCGCGCGTAGCCGTTTTGCCCTGATAGCGTAGTTGCGCCCGGCCACATCGCTGGCGGAAAAAGTTGCCACACGCCGTCGGTGTGCTTGAGCAGCAGGAGTTCCAGCAGGGTGCCCGCATTGCCGATCACGAGCATCATCAGAAGTCCCGTTCGCAACACGGTGACCGTCGCCTGTTGCGAGATCACAATGAGACCCCGACCACGCAGCGGTGGAAGCTATATTGCACGTCTGATCGCTATTTCAGCGGACCACGAGATGTCGACTACACGACGCGAGTTTCTGTCCTGAAAGTTGGGATGCCGGCTGATGTCGTCGTGTTTGACGCGGCGACGGTCGCCGATAAGGCAACGTACGAAGCCCCGTTTCAGTACGCGACGGGCATCTCGGCGGTGGTCGTGAATGGGACCATCGCGCTGACACAGGGTGAACGTCGCGACGCAGCGCGCGGTCGCGGTGTCGTGTTGAAGCCGTCGTAACACCCCGCACGTTCAATTCATTCTTACCCATTTCGCTTCCTTGAGGAGTAACTCGTGTCGTTCATGACTACCGCTC
>JANLVM010000371.1:0-2172 GCA_031364015.1 Gemmatimonadaceae bacterium | reverse complement strand
CGAGTGTAGGCGTTGCAAAAGCGAGAGCGATCAGCAGCAGGGTGCGATGCATCAGTCGGGAATCTCAGTGGGAGGTGCCACGAAGCTAGGGTCGCGATCGTTCAAGGTCCACCGGCTGAAGCGATTGATGCGGGGGTAGCGAGTTAATGCGCATGTCGACGTGCTGCACAGTCGAGTCCGCCGGTGTGAAAAATATCAATGCCATCCAGATCGCGGTGAGTGGCGTAGCAACGCGTGGGCCCGTGCTACCTCGTTCACTCCTTCCTTCATGGAGCACCAATGCAAAAGCGGTTTCCCTCGAGGGTGCCACTCATGGCACTCGCGGCAACGGTCATTCTCGGCGGATCGGCCTGGGCCGTCCGATCGTTGATAGCCTCGGATCACCAGGATACCCCCCTGGTTGAGATGTCCCCACGTTTCGATGTGAATGACGTGTATGCCTTCCCGTCACCCACCGACCCCACTCGCACCGTCCTGGTGCTGGGCACCAGCTCGCCCATCACGCCGGCACAGACGCGGAATTTCACGTTCGGTACTCAGGAAGACGAACTGTATCAACTGAAGATTGACAACACCGGTGATGCCCGTGAAGACCTTGTTTTTCAGTTCACGTTTAGCAACCGGCCCGGCGGCAGACAGCGGGTGACGATGCGCGGGCCCGTGCGACCCAACGAGGTCGGCACGGTGAACACGATGGTTCTCGATGGACAGAAGCTCAAGGGTTGGACCAACACCGTCATCTCGAAACATGGGATCAAGTTGTTCGCGGGGCCGCGCGACGACCCATTCTTCATCGATCTCGAGCAGTTCTTCCGCATTCTCCCCGATCGCCGACCGGAGAACGGACCGCTTTCTATGATCACGCAGGGCGACCTGACGTTCCGTGAGGCGATCGGCACCAACCCCGCAGTCGACTTCCTGCGCGGCATCAACGACATGGCGATTGTGGTGGAGTTGCCCACCTCAATGATCGCCAGTGCGAGCACTAACGGACGTTTCGGCGTGTGGGGCACGACCAGCCGCGCTCGCGGCAACTGAGTCACCCGCCTCTTTCCTAGATCTTCCCAAGCCCAAGGAGTAGACCCTCATGTTGGAGAAGCATTTTGCACGCGCGGTGCGATTGGCACGCGCCCTGACGATGATGCTCGCCGTCGTACTGACCTCAGCACTTGTTGCGTGCCAGGAGACAACAAAATCAGACGGGATCACCGGACCAACCGCCAGCCTGCACCGGGACGGTGGCCGTGGAGAAGTTGAGAACCGGAACGATAAGGATGACGACGATGATGACGATCGTGACGACGTCAACGCCCGCCGCATGCGTTATGAGCAGGTGGAGTTTCTAGGCAATCCACTGGTGAGTGAAGTGACCATCGTGAAGGCGAATCACGATCGCTACAACCGCACGCAACCGTATAACACCGCGGAGTTCGGCGCCCAAAGCCTGGCCTTCATCAATGCGTTTCGCGGTGGTCAACCGGTAGTCGCCAACACGTTGGGTGCTGTTCTGTATCCCGATATGCTGATCGTCGAATCGTCGCGCAATCCGGCAACGGCCGGGTGGCTGTCGTGGATCCTTGCGAATGGCTGGGGCGGTCGCAAGCTCGCGGACGATGTCGTCGACGCCGGGTTATTGGCAATTTTCGGCAAGATCATCTCGTCGGATGGCGCCTTCTGCGACAACGGCCAGTTGCCGCTGTGCACGGACAATGTGCCACTGAATGACAAGTCGTTCCTGTCAACGTTTCCGTATCTCGCGGCACCGACCCTGTAGTTCGCAGACCCTGTGCCCCGCATCGACATGTGTCCGAACGGACGCGTCGATGCGGGGAGTCCACTCTCTTACCATCGAGTCATGTCATGCGCACACTCCCTCGCCCGTTGATCGGGGCGCTCCTCGTGTTCGGCGTCGCGTTGACCATCGTGGCCGGACTGATGGCGCGCGATGGACAGCGGCGTCAGCGCGCCGCTCTGCCGATGCCCGCACCGCTCGTCGCCTTGACTGACGTCGTCTACACAGAAAGCGAGGTGCGTGATCGCGACATCGACTTCTACGCACGACGCGCCCACGAGGATCGTCAGAGCGCCAGCGATCGGCTGACCTTGGCGACGCTGCTGTTTCGGCGTTCCCGCATAGCCGGCTCAGCGACCGATCTCGCGCAAGCGGAGTCA
>JANLVM010000281.1:0-4664 GCA_031364015.1 Gemmatimonadaceae bacterium | reverse complement strand
TGTGTCGGCAAGAAATAGGGTCCCGGCGTTCGATAGCTCGCGCCGCCGTTCAGCCACCACAGCAGTCCGTAACCGCCATTGTCTGGTGGGACGGAGCGCCAGGACGCGGTAAACCATGCACTGTCGGCGAGAATCGGCTGGCCGTTCCAGCGTCCGCGATTGAGCGCCAACAGTCCGAAACGCGCCATATCCCGCGCCGTACAGCTGAGAACCCATCCCGGCTCACCGGTGTCGACGTTGAGCCTCCACGTCGCACTGCTCATGCCAATGCGATCGAAGAGCAATCGCCTGGACAAAACATTGATGGACTGGCCACTGATCGACTGGAGCACCGCAAACAGCTGGTAGTACGCCGGATTGTTGTAGTAAAAGCGAGTACCCGGCGACACCACGAACTTGAGCGAGTCATCCAGACCGGTCATCATGCCAAGCAGATGTCGCACCGTGATGCGTGACTCGGTCGTCGGGCTGCGTGACCAACCGGACCCAAGATACCGGAGCGCCGTGCTGTCCAGTGCGAGCTGTCCCTGTCGACTGAGTTCGCCGACCAGCGCGCTCAGTACAGACTTGCCGGCTGACGCGATGATGGAGTCTTTGCTCAGCGTCCATCCCCGCCAATAGCGTTCCGCGACAATGCGACCGCGCCACACGACGACCACGGCCGTCGTACGTTGCGCACCGGCCCAGTCGAGTGCGGCGGAGAGTGCCGCCGTGTCATAGCCCAGCCGCGACGGCTCGATGGTTTCCCACGTTGATCCATCGATGGGCGGGAAGTAGGCCATCAGGGTACGCGGATCGACCGGTGCCGCCGGCATCGGCGAGGTCGGCGTAGACTGGCCGGAGTCGCCGGTACACGCGACGGCAAGAGCCAACAGGAAGCAGGTCGAACCGCGGCGTGTCATACTCGATAAGACGACGCACCGCCGTGCACGTTAAGGGCTTCGTTGGCGCTCATCGGCAGCGTTGGCATTATCTTAATCGCCATGCCTCACTCCCCTTTCATCGTCGGCGTGGATCTCGGCGGTACCAATATTGTCGTGTGCGCGATGTCCGCCGACGGCTCGCAACAGCACGGATTGCGCTCTGAACCGACCGATGCGGCCGAAGGCCCCGATGCGGTCATCGCGCGCATGGCGCGTATGGTGAATGACACCGTCGACAGCACGATGCGCGAGACCGGTGTGACCCGCGAGGCGTTTCGCGGCGTTGGTATTGGCGCGCCCGGCCCGCTCGATCGTAAGGCTGGGATTGTGTTGGTCGCGCCCAATCTGGGCTGGCACATGGTGCCACTGCGCGATCGCATCACCGCACTCACGGGTCTGCCCGCCGCACTCGACAACGACGCGAACTGCGCCACCTACGGTGAGTGGTGGATTGGCGCTGCGAAAGGCGGGCGCAACGTGATTGGCGTGACGATCGGCACCGGCATCGGCGGTGGGTTGATCCTCGATGGCAAGCTGTATCACGGGTCGAGTGATGTCGCGGGGGAGATCGGGCACACCACCATCGACCAGACGGGGCGCCGATGTGGCTGCGGCAACTATGGATGTCTGGAGGCGTACGCCTCCGGCACCGCCATCGCCGAACGCGCGCGCGAGGCACTGGCGTATGAGCCGATCTCGATTCTTCCCGATCTCGTTGGGGGCGATGTGTCGCGCATTACGGCGGCTACCGTGTATGAGGCCGCCGCGCAGGGCGACACGGTCGCGATTGAAGTCGTTCGCGACACGGCGCGCTTTCTGGGCACCGGGCTCGCCAATTTGCTCAACATCTTCAATCCGGATGTGGTGGTGATTGCGGGGGGTGTGACCCAGGCGGGCGAGGCGCTTTTCGCACCGTTGCGTGCGGAGATTCGTCGGCGCGCGTTCAAACCGGCCGTCGATGCCTGTCGCATCGTACCAGGCACGCTGCCGGGCACTGCGGGAGTGGTCGGCGCCGTCGCCACGTTCATCGCACAGCACGGCCCATCAGCAAACTGACGGACCATGGTGACCACGTCGCCCAACGCGTCGGCGTTGCTGCCGATACGACGCCAGCGTCTCGGCGTGATCGGCACGTTTGTCTGGGACGTGATTCACGGACGCGATCGTCGCACGCTGCCGGTGGAAGAATGGGGTGGCATCACGTACTCGCTGTCGGGTTTGGACGCAGCGTTGTCGGATGCCTGGGAGATCGTTCCCTTGTGCAAGATTGGCGCCGATCTCGCCGAGCGCGGTCGCACATTTTGTCGCTCGCTCAAACGCATGGCGCCGGACGCGGCGCTGATCGAGGTACCGTATCCAAACAATCGCGTCGAATTGCGATATCTCGATGACGAGCGGCGCAGCGAGTATCTGTCGGGCGGTGTTCCGGGATGGAATTGGAGTGGGCTCAAGTCCGTGCTCGACGACGCCCGCATCGATGCCCTGTACATCAACTTCCTGAGCGGCTGGGAACTCGACCTGCCGACGTCGCAGCTGATTCGCGCCCACTTTCGAGGGCCGATATACTGCGATCTGCACATGCTGGTCATGGCCGTGCAGGCGGATGGGCTGCGGGTGGCGCGTCCGCTCCCCGACGTGGCGGCCTGGTGTGGCTGTTTTGACGTGTTGCAGGTGAACGAAGAGGAAATGCACATGATGGCGCCGGATTCCATGGCGCTGGCGGCGACGGCCATGGCGGCTGGGGTGTCGTGCCTCTGCGTGACGATGGGCAAGCGCGGCGCGGTGTACGTGGCCGGTCCGGGTATCGAGCGGTTGTCCGACATTCCACGTCTCTCCGGTCACACATCATCGCTGTCCACATCACCTCGTGGAGGCCGGGGTGCGTTCGGTGCCGTGCGAACGGGACTGATTCCATCCGTCGCGCCACGCGTCGACGGTCCTGGTGATCCCACTGGATGTGGCGATGTTTGGGGTGCTACCCATTTCTCTCGACTGCTTGCCGGTGATATGTTCACGGACGCGATACGGGCCGCGAATCGTGCGGCATCACGCAATGTCGAGCATCGCGGCGCCACCGGGCTCGCGCAATACCTTCGGGGAGAGATCAGCACGACGTGACCACCGTGATCAGCGTGCCGCCCTCGCTCGATGAGCAGACGTTTGAACACGTCATCGAGCAGTTGGCGCCGGTTCCTGAGGGGCAGAAGATTCTGGTCGACGCGCGTCATGCGCGTTGGGCATCGCCCTACGGCCTCACGGCCCTGCTCTGCCTCGCGCAGTCGCGGGAGGAACGCATGGCGTTCGCCGTGCCTGAGCATCCCGAGACGTTGTCCTACTGGTCGCGAAGCGGGTTTTTTCGGTACGCCAATGAGTTGTTCGAATTGCACGGGACTGTGCCGCGGGCGCGCGAGGCGCACGAATCGGATGTGCTGCTGGAAATCACGCCGATCGTTCGCAGTGACGATGTGCACGGGGTTGTCGGACGCATTCAGCATAAGGCCGCCGATATCCTCCACGGCCAGCTGGGACTCGACACGGCGATTACCGGCGCGTTCGGGATGACCTTGAGCGAATCGTGTCAGAATATCGTCGAGCATGCGGGCCAGGGCGGCTGGGTGGCGGTGCAGACTTACAAATATCTGCGCCGACTGGGGCGACGAGTGGTGGTGATTGCCGTGTGCGACGCGGGCGTTGGATTTCGCCGATCGCTGGAAAGCGCTCCGGGGCACCGCGCCAGCGATCGTTGGGATGATGCGATGGCGTTGGAAGACGCGGTATTGCGCGCGGTGAGTCGATTTCGTCATGGCGATCATGGACGCGGTCAAGGGTTGGCCGGGATCCGTCGCTTTGTGGGTCGGTGGCAAGGAAAGCTGACGGTGCGCAGCGGCACGGCGCGCTTGGCGATCACCCCGGATTGGGATGAAGACGTGCCTATGACGGAAGCGTTGCCGTTTTTCCCGGGTGCGCAAATGCAGATCACCATTCCTGAACGCCTTCACGAACCGACGCCGCGTGCCAAGAGTGGCACGACGTCCAGCGCGCGATCGCCATTGGCGGAACGTTCACCATGAGTCACCTGATCGATGTCAGCTCCGTGTTGCGCGGCACGGTGTGCGACTTGTATTCCAATCTCGTCACGCGTCCCACTGGCGCGGCGGTGCGGACGGCGATTGAGCGTCAGGTGGTGGATATCGGCACGCCGGTGGTAACGACCATCGATTTCTCGCAAGTAAACCTGCTGGATTTTTCCTGCGCTGACGAGATTGTGGCGAAGTTGCTGCTGCGCTACGCGGAAGCCGAAGGACTCACCGGCTATCTGCTCTTTCGCGGGATTCAGGGCGAGCATCTCGATCCCATCGAGACCGTGCTCGCGCATCACGAACTGGCGCTGGTGGCCTGGCACAATGGGCTCGCGGAGTTGTACGGCAGCGTGAGCGACGCCGAACGATGGCTGTGGGAAATCGTGCGTGACTGCGGACCCATTGGCGTTCGCGACGCATCAACGGCGTTCGGGACGACGGCGGATGATACGGAACTGGTGCTTGAGCAGCTGTCCCGTCGTGGGTTGATCATGCCTCAAGACGCCGGGTACGTCGTCCCGGGCACGTTCTCCAAAGCATCCTGAGCGACCCATGGCCAAATACAGCAGATTTTCTCCGGCCCTGCAGGTGATCGGCTTCATCGCCACCCGAGCCGGCGACGCGGACCGGGGGCCCATGATCCGTATGCGTCCCGAGGACG
>JANLVM010000224.1:0-3898 GCA_031364015.1 Gemmatimonadaceae bacterium | reverse complement strand
GGGCGAAATGTCGCGTGGAGCAGGCCGACGGCAACGAAAAGAAGTACGGGTCGCAGAACACCGACGGCTCGACCAGCATTCGCGACTTTCTCACCAAGTACCGCGAGGCTGGTGCCACTATGCGGGCGCTGCTCGAAGATGCCGCCGCGAAGCAATGGGGCGTGAACGCGAGCGATGTGCGCGCTCGGCAGCACGTGGTGGTGCACGAGCCAAGTGGTCGCACGCTCACGTTTGCCGCGCTGGTGGCGTCAGCGCGCACGCTGCCGATGCCCGCGAAGGAACGGGTGCGCGTGAAGAGCGCAGCCGAACGGCGGTGGCAAGGCAAGAAGATGCCGTCGATCGATCTTGTGCCAATGACCACGGGCACAGCCAAGTACGGCGCCGACATCGTGCTGCCAGGGATGAAGTTCGCGGTGCTGGCTCGGCCACCAGTGTGGGGAGGCAAAGTCGTGTCGGTTGACGACCGTGCTGCGCTGCGTGTGCCGGGCGTGGAGCGCGTGGTGCGCATGCCCGCACCGCCGATCCCCGGCGGCTACGCGCCGTTGGGGGGTGTGGCGGTGATTGCGAAGAACACCTGGGCCGCCATCAAGGGGCGCGACGCGCTGGTCATCACGTGGGACAACGGATCGAACGCGAGCTACGACTCCAAAGCGTACAAGGTCGCGCTGCAAGCGGCAGTGCGATCGGGAGGAAAGCCGGGTCGTACCATTGGCAACGTGGACGGCGCGCTGGCGTCGGCGAGTCGCAAGCTCTCTGGTGAGTATTACATGCCGCACTTGTCGCACGCGCAAATGGAACCCATGGTGGCGATCGCGCAGGTGACCAATGGCGTCGTGGAAGCATGGGCGCCAACGCAGTCGCCACAGGACGCGCGCGCAGCGATCGCGGCGTTTCTCAAAGTCGATGTCGAGAAGGTCACCGTGCATGTGACGCTATTGGGCGGTGGTTTCGGGCGCAAATCAAAACCCGACTTCATGTGCGAAGCGGCGTGGCTGGCCCGGGAGGTTGGAGCGCCCGTGCGCGTGCAGTGGACGCGGGAGGACGATCTGCGGCACAGTTACTACCACAGTGTCGCGGCGCACCGCCTCGAAGCGGGGTTCGATGCGCAAGGCAAGGTGGTGGCGTGGCGTCATCGTTCGGCGTACCCCTCGATCTCCGCCACCTTCGCGCCGAATGTCGCAGGCGACTCACCCGATGGGCTCACCAACGGCGCCAGCGATCTTCCGTTCGCGATTCCCAACGTCAGTGTCGAAGTATGCCCCGCGAAGGCACATGCGCGCATTGGCTGGTACCGGTCGGTGAACGCCATTCATCACGGATTTGCCATCGGATCATTTGTCGATGAACTCGCGCGCGCGGCGGGGAAGGACCCGGTGCAGTTCCTCCTCGAATTACTCGGCCCCGACCGCATAGTGGATTTGTCGAAAGACGGGTTGGCGGCGCCGGCCAGCAACTACGGTGCCTCGTGGACCGATCATCCGATGGACAGCGCCCGTGCGAAGCGGGTGGTGCAACTCGCGGCCGAGAAGTCTGGATGGAGCTCGCCGCTTCCACGGGGACGCGGCCGTGGGATCGCGATGCATCGCAGTTTCCTCTCGTATGTAGCCATGGTGGTGGAAGTGGAGGTCCTCGCCGACGGTACCGTGATGGTGCCGCGCGCCACGGTTGCGGTTGACGCCGGTTTTGTGGCGAACCCCGACCGGGCGCGCTCGCAAATGGAGGGCGCGCTCATCATGGCCATGAGCAATACACTCTACAGCGAAATCACGTTCGCACAGGGACGCGTGGTGCAGAGCAACTTTCGCGACTATGGCGTGACGCGCTTGCGTGCTGCGCCGCACGTGGTGGACGTGCACCTGGTGGACAGCGAAGGACTACCGGGTGGCATCGGAGAGCCGGGGGTGCCGCCGGCCGGTGCGGCGCTGGCCAACGCGATCTTCTCGGCGACCGGCGTGCGTGTGCGCGAGTTGCCGGTGGCAAACAAGTTGGCCGGGTGGAAGGCAGGTACCGCCGATGGTGATGAGGATCGAGCAGGATACTCTGAGGAGACCGCATGAAACTGGGCGGCGGCGGGTACGGCACAGTGGGGGACTACATGTCGAACAGTTCCTCGGTCTCCGCCGACACCGAAAGCGAAAGCGCGCTGGAACGTCGGCTACGCGACTCGGTCAAGAGTGCGCCAAACGCCACCAGGAAGAAGCAGTTCGAGAAGGATCTCGCGAACGCGCGATCGGCTCGAGAGCGTGAGAATTCGAAGGCGCAAGCCGAGGCGGCGCAAGCGAACGAGGCGCGCGACGCCAATCTGCGCATCAAACGCGCGGAAAGCGGAAGCCGATTCAATATCCGCTATAAGCACGGCATCTCCGCAGAGGCGCTCACGCCGGCCGGCGTCATGCGAGCACTCGCGCAATACGCGGAGTTTTCAGGGAGCACGACGTCTGGGGCTATGGGGAGCCCGAAAAACGCGACGACTGCGGGAGCGAACGTCGTGCTATCCATGAAGAAAGGCCTGAGCGTCGCTGACGTGGAGGCGCTGCTGGGTCCGGCCAACACGGCCAGCGAGGTGAAAGAAGGGTCGCTGATTGTCGTGAAACGCCACTACGTGCACGACGGCAAACGAATTAGCGCCTCGTTTGTGAACGGCGTCTTGATTGACTACAGCATCACTCCTAACTAGGCGTCACCGTGATTCAACACCGGCTCAGCACGTGCTCGCTGTGCGAAGCAATGTGTGGGATTGTCGTCGAGGTCGATGGCGATCGCGTGATGGGAATTCGCGGTGATCCGGACGACGCGTTCTCGCGCGGGCACATCTGTCCCAAAGCCGTCGCGTTAGCGGATATTCATGCCGATCCTGATCGACTGCGCCGTCCGGTAGTGCGTGACGGCTCGCAATGGCACGAAGTGAGTTGGGAGCGCGCGTTCGATGTCGTCACGGAGAAGCTTGCGGCGATTCAGGCGGCGCACGGCGAGAATGCGGTGGCCGTGTATGCCGGCAATCCGACCGTTCACTCTCTTGGCGCATCGCTGTTCTATCCGGAGTTCGTACGTGCGCTTGGCACGAAGAATCGCTTTTCCGCGACGTCGGTCGATCAACTACCGCATCATCTCGCGGCGGTGACGATGTTTGGGCACCCGCTGCTGATTCCCATTCCGGATATCGATCACACGGATCATTTGCTGATATTTGGCGCGAACCCGGCCGTGTCGAATGGCAGCCTGATGACCGCACCCGATGTCGCAAAGCGTCTCAAAGCCATCCGTGCACGAGGTGGTCGGGTGGTGCTGGTCGATCCACGTCGCACGGAAACGGCGGCGTTCGCCAGCGAACATCATTTCGTGCGACCAGGCGCCGACGCGCTGGTGCTGCTCGCGCTCCTGCACGTGGTGTTTGACGAGGGGTTGGTGCAACTGGGACGCGTGGGCGAATTCACCGATGGCGTTGATGACGTGAAGACGATGGTAGCGGCGTGGACCCCCGAGCGTGTCGAGCCGCTGGCTGGCGTGTCGGCGAACGTCATTCGGAGCATGGCGCGCGAGTTCTGTGGCGCGCGTCGGGCCGTGGCCTACGGTCGCGTCGGCGTCTCGATGCAGGAGTTCGGCGCGTTGTCATGCTGGCTGATTTCGGTCTTGAATGTCGTTACGGGTCGACTGGACGCCGAGGGGGGTTCGATGTTCACCAACCCGGCGGTCGATCTCGTTGCGGGGAGCGGATTGTACAGCGGCGGGCGATTCGGTCGTTGGCATTCACGAGTCCGCGGGCTTCCTGAATTCGGTGGCGAACTACCCGTGGCCGCATTGGCGGAGGAGATAGAGACCGCTGGCGACGGGCAGGTGAGGGCGCTGGTGACGCATGCGGGGAATCCGGTGTTGTCAACGCCAAACGGATCACGACTGG
>JANLVM010000189.1:0-11694 GCA_031364015.1 Gemmatimonadaceae bacterium | reverse complement strand
GAATGTGGCCGACGTGGTGGCGTCACGTCGGCTCTTCGCGATTGCCGCGCTGGCCGGTGCGGTGGCGAACGCTCCACTCGCGCTGAGTACGTCGTACGGTGTGGCGCTCACCTCGCGATTTCTCGCGGGCGTGTGTCTCGCGGGCGTGTATCCACCGGCGATGAAGATGGCGTCGACCTGGTTTCGCGCGCGACGTGGGGTTGCGGTGGGCACAATCGTTGGCGCGCTCACCGTGGGCAAAGCGACGCCGTATCTCGCGCAGGCGATACCAGGACTCGGTGTCACGTTCGTGACCTGGACTGCGTCGCTGTGCGCGGCGATCGCCGCGATCGTGGTGTGGTTTGGCTATCGCGATGGCCCGTACGCATTTCCCGCCCGACCATTCTCGTGGGTGCGCGTTCACGAGGTGTTCGGTGAACGGCGGTGGCGTTTAGCCCTTGGTGGTTATCTGGGACACATGGCCGAACTCTATTCGTTCTGGACGTGGATTCCGGCGTTTCTCGTGGCGAGTGATGTGGCGCGTGCCTCACGCATGGGCGAGGCGCCGAACGCGCGTGTCGCGGCGGTGATCGGGTTCGGCGTGATTGCCGTAGGCGGCATTGGCTGCGTGTGGGGAGGATTGGTCGCCGACCGTATTGGGCGTGCACGATTGATTACGTGGGCCATGGCGATCAGCGGCAGTTGCGCCATTGCCATCGGATTCGCGTGGGCGCAGTCGTGGTGGCTGCTGGCCCCGCTGGCGCTACTCTGGGGATTCTTTGTGATCGCCGACAGCGCACAGTTTAGCGTGCTGGTCACTGAAAGTGTGCCCGCCCACTCCGTGGGGACGGCGTTGACGTTGCAGGTGTCATTGGGATTCCTGCTCACGACGATCACCATTCAATTGATCCCGCCGCTGGTCGCGTGGGTGGGATGGCAATGGGTGTTTCCGATACTGGCGATCGGACCGTGGTTGGGAATCGTGAGCATCCGCAGGCTGCCACGACGATAGTGCACCGCCATCGTCGCTAACCTCAATACAGTTCAGTTTAGAAGGACGTGTGAGATTGGCGGCTTACCCACGCCGTGAGGTCGTAGTGGCTCGGACCGCCGCTGGAGTGCCGACAGGCATTCGCCTGACGGATCCTATCGCTTATCGCGTGTGATCCAGATCTAACAAGTCGCTAACAGGACTTACGCCGGTGCCGCATCGTCGATGGTGAGACGGTACGCGCCGTGCCGCTCGCCAAGTGCGCGCAGGTATCGGTCAATGGACTTGGTGTGTCCAATGAAATGCGCGCCAACGAAGCGGACGACAGGATTGCCAACGCTCCCGCGTTCGGTGATGGTCACACGCGTGCCGTTGATGTCGGGTACGAGCCGCCAGCTCCATTCACCGGTGAACTGCAAGTCCTCATCGAGGATGCGCGCCACCATGCGTGCCGGGGGCTCGTCGACCGTCATACCAAAGGTGATGGATCCGCCGGTCGTCACCTCACGCCAGCGGGGTTGCGGCGCTGGCTGATCGGCGTCCACCACGTCGGCACTCTCGAGGTCATGTCGCCATTCACCGTACCGGGCGACGTCGCGAATGATTGCCCAGACGGCCTCAGGAGGCGCGGGCACCGTCATCGTGCGCGCCACCGCATGATGGCGAGGCGTCGCCAGCCCGCCGACAACCAGTGCCACCACCACCGCCGCGACCGCACTCATGACAAACAAGATCCAGTACACGATCGGTCTCTAGGCGACAGGGATGGGCAGGTCGAGTGCGTGGCGCACCCGATGCAACAACTCGTGTGCCGAAAACGGCTTCTGCAGAAATGCTTCAGGGTTCGCGCGCACGTCGCCAAGCAGCGCTTCATCGTTCGAATAGCCTGACGCAAAAACGACACGAATAACAGGACGCAGGCGTCGAATGGTCTCGGCGAGTTCACGACCACTCATTCCCGGCATCACCACGTCGGTCAACAGCAGATCGATCTCACCGGGGAAAACTTGCGAGATCGATAGGGCGGACTCGCCATTCGCTGCCTCCAGCACACGATAGCCTTGCCGCTCGAGGACCGCCGTCGCCACCGTACGCACGCCGGTTTCGTCTTCGGCATACAGAATCGTTTCCGTGCCGCGAGTCAACGCCGACGGAGCCTCCTCCGATTCGGCGAGTGGCGCGATCTCATCGAGGCGGGGAAAATACATGGAGAACGTTGTTCCAATGCCGCGCTCGCTCTCGACGCGCATCACGCCACCCGCTTGCTCAACCATCGCGTAGGCGAGCGCGAGTCCCAGGCCGGTGCCCTTGCCACGTTCTTTGGTGGTGAAGAACGGTTCGAAAATTCGTGCGCGCACCTCGGCGGACATGCCGACCCCGGTATCGCTGACCGTGATCCGGATCCATGGGTGGCCTCCGGGCAGCTCGAGGGATGTCGCGTCGTTGGCGGCTACCATTTGTGTGGCGATGCGCAACATGCCGCCGGCGGGCATGGCGTCGCGCGCATTCGCGGTAAGGTTGAGCAGTACCTGCTCGAGTTGACTGGCGTCAGCCCGCATCGTACCGACGGTGTCGCTGAGTCTGGTCTCAAACTCGATGTGCGCGCCAAGGATTCGCTGCAGCAGTCGCTCGACCGATCGGACGATCACGTTGGGATCGAGCCGCGCATAGTGGACGACCTGCTTGCGACTCACCGTGAGGATCTGGCGCGTCAGGTCACCGCCGCGCAGTGCCAGCGAGCGCACTTCCGAAATGTCCCGGTATGCCTCACTGTCGACCGGCAAACCGATGAGCGCGAGATCGCAGTAGCCAAGCATTCCCGTGAGCAGGTTGTTGAAGTCGTGCGAAATGCCGCCGGCAAACGTGCCGATCGCCTCCATTTTTTGCACTTGCCGCAGCTGGCCCTCACTTCGAGCCAGTGCGCGTTCCGTTTCCTGTCGCGCCGTCACGTCGATCCCCACCGACAACCAGCTGGCTCGGCCAAGGCGACGTGACGAGGTGGTCACCACTTGCATTTCGATGTGACGTCCGCTGGCCGATCGGTGCAACCACGTGCCGGCACTTTGGCGGTTCTCCGAAAATGGCAGACGCGCACTGCGGAAGCGCTGCAGCTCACTGGGGTCGAGCAGCTGGTCGATCCGCAAGCGTTGGAAGAGATCCCGCTCGTAGCCGTACGTGTCCACCGCCGCGTCGTTCACTGCCATGATCTGCATCGTATCGGCATCCCACGCCCACATGGGCAACGGATTGCTGTCGAAGAGAAATCGATAACGCCGCTCGCTGTCGGCCAAGGCCAGGGTTCGTCGCTCGACCGTTTCGGCCATCTGATTGAACGCGTTGCTCAGGACGCGCAGCTCGTGCGGTCCGGTGGCAACGGCGCGCGTGCCGGTCTCGCCGCGTTCGAAGGCGCGAGCGGCATGGGCGAGCGCGGCAACTGGCTGCGCCACGCGAAGTCCAACCAGGTAGGCCATCAATACGGCGAGACTGACTGCCAGGAAGAGCAGGGCGACATCCTTGCTCAATCCCGCGTCAAGACGTCGTTCACGGTCGGCGCTCGAAATACCGACGTGTATCATCCAGGGAGCTGTCCGTGCCCGTGTGAATCCCGTAAGTCGCATTTCACCGTCAAGCCCGAGCAGACTGCCCGATCCACTGGTGTCGATCTTGATGCCGGCATGGAAACGCTGTTGCCCCACTACTGAATCGGGAGCTTCGCTTCGCGCCAACACGACGCCCGATGTATCGAAGATCGTGACGAGCGGTGTGCCGAGGCTGGTACTCCCGCGCGTCGTGGCGAGCAGCGAGTCGAGGCGCATGGTCAGCGAGATCACTCCGGCGAACTCGCCTCGCGTATCTGGAATCGCCCGCGCGAGCACCACGACCCACGGACGATCGGCGAGCACCACTGACCGACGAATTTCCCCGACGACGAGTCCCTTCGAACGGCGGACGATATTGAAGTACCCGCGATTCGCAAACGCACGGACGGAATCTCCCGATGGTCCGACGGTGCGTGCCGATGCTGTTAAGGTGCCGACGGTATCGAGCATGAACAGATTCGCGATCGACGGCGGGACGTCGGCCAGTGTGCGCCGGAAGGCGCGCTCGTTCAGCGCGCGTTGGGCTGGGTCGACCGACAGGGTGGACGCCAACGCGACCAACAGCGCGTCGGCCGCGCCGATGCGTTCATCGATCCGTGAAGCCGCGACGTGCGCCGCTCGCTCCACCTCGCTGGTGACCATCCGCCGTTCGTGCTGCGAATTCGTGGCCAGACGGTACACACCGAGTGCGACGAGCGGCAGGGCGCACAGTAGCGCCAGACTCACCAGCAGCAGTCGAATACCGCCTACGCGACCCATGGGCATCTCTCGCAGAACGAACTATTGGCTCGCCATTTCCGTGCCCGGTGGCATCGCCACGGCCATGCCCATCGCGTGATAGCCTTTATCGACATAAACGGTGGCGGCGCTGATTCCGCTGGCCAGCGGACTCGCCAGAAATGCTGCGGTCGTTCCCACCTCCCACGCCGACAGGGCTTCTGGCAGCGGCGAATTCGC
This sequence comes from Gemmatimonadaceae bacterium, assembly GCA_031364015.1. Classification (GTDB taxonomy): domain Bacteria; phylum Gemmatimonadota; class Gemmatimonadetes; order Gemmatimonadales; family Gemmatimonadaceae; genus Gemmatimonas. Next base: position 7,167 of record JANLVM010000189.1, on the reverse strand, counting down.
GGTGCAGTACTTCACCATCGTGTCGATGATGCCAATGGCGCTGGCCGCCCGCGAGGCGAATGGTCCGGCGGAAATCGTGTTGACGCGCAACCCGTATTTGCGACCGGCTTCAAAGGCGAGCACCCGCGTGTCGCTTTCGAGCGCCGCCTTGGCCGACGACATGCCGCCGCCATACCCGGGGATCGCGCGCTCGCTGGCCATGTAGGTGAGTGAACATACTGAGCCACCGGGCCGCATCATGGGGCCGAGGCGCTGCAGCATGGAGACCAGCGAAAAGGCACTGGCGCTCGACGCCGCCAGGTATCCCGCGCGACTCGTTTGCAGCAGTGGCTTCTTGACGTCGGGACCATTCGCGAGCGAGTGAAACAGAATATCGAGCGGTTGCTCGCCGAAGTCGTTCGTCAGGCTCTGCGCGAGTCCATCGATCGAGAAGTCACCGACCTCTTTGTAGCGCTTGGACTCGCGCACGGCGTCGGGTGCGTCGTCCAGCGAGTCGTACAGTGCATCGAGCGGATAAATGCGCTCGAAGGTGAGCAGTGTGCCGTCGGACATCAATCGGGAGCTGTCCATCTTTCCACGTTGGAGCAGATTGAGAAAGATGTTGAGCGCGGGCGGCCAGGTGGCGACGCATACGGAGGCACCGGCTTCTGCGAAAGCTTTGGCGACCGCGAAGCCGAATCCGCCGTCATCCGCAACGCCCGCCACAAGGGCGCGCTTGCCAGTCAAGTCGATGGAGAGCATTCCAGTAATCTACGCGTTCTCCCTTACTGCCGTTGCTGGATGGTGCGGCGAGCCAGTCGGTCAACCAACGTCGGCGAAATCAGTTTCAGCAATCGTCCTACCTTCCCTCGCCACGTCATGACCAGGTCGCGGTCGCGCCGCGCGGTCGCGTGGAGGATCTGCCGACAGCACTCGTCGGTGGCCATCGATTCGTGGCGCGTCCGCGTGTATGCGCGCTCGCCAAACGGCCGGCCGTCGGGCGCCAACGCGTGCGTATTGATCTCGGAGAGCACAAAGCCCGGATAGATGACCGTCACACTGACGCCGCTGCCGGCCAGCTCAATGCGCAAGGAGTCAAAGAATCCCGCCACGGCGTGCTTCGTCGCCGCGTACGCGGTACGCTTTGGGACCCCAGTGAGTCCGGCCAAACTGGAAATCGCCACGATGCGACCGTGCGCCTGCCGGAGGTGCGGAAGCGCGTGCGCGGTGCACCACACGCTGCCCAGATAGTTGACGCGCATGAGCTGCTCGAAAATGGTCATGTCGGACACGTCGGCGAACGGTCCGCTCGCGCCCAGTCCCGCATTGTTGACCAGGACATCGAGCCGCCCAAAGTGTGCAACGGTGGCCTCGATGACGCGTTGACAGTCGGACTCGACGCCAACATCGCCCGTCACGACCAATACCTCAGCGCCGCGTTGTCGGCATTCGCCGGCGACGTGCGCCAGCCGCACGCCATCGCGCGAGGTCAGGGCAACACGGGCACCAGCGGTCGCGAACTGTCGTGCGAGTTCCGCACCGATGCCGCGCGATGCGCCGGTGATGAGCACGACGCGATCGGTGAACGCGCCGTCAACTTCGCGCGGCACGGGGCGGTCGCGCCTGGTCGAGCGAGTGCGGTGCGATCGTCACGGCAGCCCCGTCTCATCGTGATCGGTCACGTCGCCATCGTCCATCGCCGCTTCATCGAACGGCGCATCGAGGATGCGCAGCGCGTCGTGCGCATCCCGCTCGCGCACCGCGAGTCGCACCGGATACAAGATATGCATGACAGGCAGCATGCCTCCGGCATCATCGCGCAAGACCACGGCCGGTACGTCGTGGGCTTCGAGCACGCTGCGGGCGACAAGCGCTTCCATCTCGTTGAGATACTGCCGGATAACCACCATCGCCTCAGCCATGGCGCGAACATATCGCGCACGTCGCAACATCGTGAGGGGTGGTCGGCTAGATTGACATCATGGCGGCGTCCTTTGGCATATTTATTCTTGCAGAACTGCCGGGCGAGGCGGGCGAGCAGGTTCGCATCCTGCAGCAGCGCTACGACCCGAAGTTGGCGCGACTGACGCCCCCCCACGTGACGCTGGCTGGCTCGTCAGGCGTAGGGTCGATTCCCACCGATACGCCAGTCGACCGGATTCGTGAGTCACTCGCGCTGATTGCCTCGACGACCGCGCCCATGTCGCTCCTGTTTCGACCGCCACACCGGTTCATGCAGACGGAGATCATCTCGCTGCCGCTCGATCCGCACGGACCCCTGCGCGCACTCCACGAGCGTATTGCGCGCAGCGGCCTGCCATTTCGCCGGGCGCGATTTCAATTCTCGCCGCACTGCACGCTGAGTTTTTATCCGGTGCTGACACCGCAGCACGAACGAGAACTGCTGGCGGTCCGGGTCGACGCACCGGCACGCATCGAACGACTGCAAATTTACCTCACGCGCGACCCGCAGCCGTCGCGAAAACTGCTCGAGTTGGTGTTAACCGGCGGCTCCGCAGCCTGACTGCCGCGATCGACCCGCGATCCGCCCGTCGCGCCTGGCGCGCGCGTCTTACCGCGCCTGGGGACGGAGTTTCGCGACGGCCGCCGTGGCTTGACGCAATGCCAGCATCGAGGATGCTTCAAGTTCATACTCGAACTTGAGCACGCTCAACTTCTCCGCGCCGTGGGTGGTGAGCTGATGAGACGCTTTCTCCGCAATGGAGTGACGGCGCAGATACTCGCGCGCCGCGAGATACAGCGTGGTGGCTTTCTGCTGAAGCTCGGCGTCGTCGGAGACGGGCGTGTTGGCGCACCACTTTTCGAAGTCACGCACGCATTCCGCCAGCGCGAGATCGATGGTATCGACTAGGGCGTATGACGCCGCCAGTTCCGATTGTGCGACGCCGAGTTCCATCAATCGCGCAAGGCGTTCGTGCTGACGGCAGGTTTCAGCGGCTGTCCGACTGAGCGCGTCGGCGGCCCCCAGCGGGCCGTCGGCGGACATCGATTCGTCCACGAGTTTCTTCGCAGCGCCTGTTCGGGAAGGAGCCATGGTGCCCTGGACCGAGGGGGCACCGACCGAAGTCGGTGGGTCTATCGTGCGCCGCAAGGGAGTTGCCGCGCTGTGGTGACACATGGGATCTAGCAAGGAAGTACGTCCCAGCGGTAGTGGGGTGGCGCAATCGTATACGTGATTGCACGCCAGTTGCCGAACACTGGCCCGGCGTTACACCGCGTGGTATCTCAGATCTGTAGCAAGTTGGCTGACACCGACCCAGGAGCTGATCCCGTGACCGACTACACCCATTTGCTTGTCGAGACGTCGACCAACGGCGTGCGCACGATTGCGCTGAATCGCCCTGACCGATTGAACGCCGTGAACCCGCAACTGGCGAACGAGCTGCCAGTCGCGATTCACGAGGCGTCGATTGATGATGCCGTGCGCGTGGTAGTGATCACCGGCCAAGGCCGCGGCTTTTGCGCAGGACTCGATCTCGCGGAGCCGGTGATGATCGATACCGCGACGCGGAACGCCCGTCTCGATCCGTATCACTGGGTCGGTCGCTGGGTGCTCGGCATCGTGCACTGCGAGAAGCCCGTGATCGCGGCGGTGAATGGCGCCGCGGCCGGAGCGGGCTTCGGACTGGCGTTGGCGTGTGACCTGCGACTGGTGCAGGCCGATGCGAAATGCACCGCAGGCTACGTGCGTCGCGGATTGTCACCCGACGCGGCCGTGAGTTGGATGCTGCCACGACTCATCGGACATTCGCGCGCAATGGATATCGTGCTCACCGGACGAGATATGTTGGCGGCAGAAGCCGAGCGTATCGGATTGGCGGCTGCGGTATTTCCGGCGGAGAGCTTCGCATCGGACGTCGCGAAGTACGCCGAGGTGTTGGCGGCGGGGCCGCCTGTGGCGCTGGCGCTCACCAAGCGGCTGATGTTGGAGAGCTCGAGCGTGAGTTTGGAGGCCCAGTTACGCGGGGAGTTGGCACACATCAAGACGTGCTTTGCCACGGCCGATGTGCAGGAGGCCATGATGGCGTTCCGGGAAAAACGGGTGCCGGTTTTTCGCGGACACTGATCTGGCGATCAACACAATTCACGACACGGTGTTCACGCGCGACCGGGATTTGACCGCACACTGCCCGGTAGCGCATTCAACAGCGGCCCCAACTCCGACGCGCGTTCCAGCGTGGTGACGAATGTCAATCCGTCCAGAGAAACCACCAGCATCCCGGAGATGCCATACGCGACGATGCACTGCCCGTCGGCGTGAATCACATTGCCAGACGCGTCGATACAGTGCGCGTTGCCCATGATCCCATTGCCGGTGTCATCCAGTTCACGCACGCGACGCAGCGATGCCCACGTTCCCACGTCATCCCATCCAAATTCAGCAACAAGCACCACGACTTTCTTGCTCCGCTCCAACAAACCGCGATCAATCGAAATGGACGTGACGTTGGCGGCAAACTGCTCGAGATCGCCGGAGGCCAGCATCGGTAACCCGGCGGTCAGTTCTCGTGTGTGCTGCTCGAGTTCCGCGAGTACGACCTTCGCGCGCCACACGAAGATACCGCTGTTCCACAGCGCACCGCGTTCGATGAGTGTGTCGGCCAGCGCGGCGTTGGGCTTCTCAACGAAGTAGTCGACGCGACACGCGCCGCCCTCGGCGCGCGAGACCAACGGATCCATCGGCGCGCCTGCTTGCAGATAGCCAAAGCCGGTTTCACACCGCGTTGGCTGGGCTCCGATAGTGACCAACACCGGCGCCGTCGCGGCCACCGTTGCGGCGCGTCGAATCGCACTCTGAAGCTCGTCCGGGAATGCGACCGCGAGGTCGGCATGGAGTGCGCAAAAAATCGTTTCCGGTCCGGCGCGTCTGGACACCTCGGCGGCGCCCCAGGCCAGCGCGGCGGCGGTACCGAGCGGACGAGGTTCGACCAGCATATTGACGCGAGGGACTTCCGGGATCACCTCGTGCAGGGTGTCCACGATGTCGGCGCTAGTGACGACGAGGATACGTTCGGGCGGCACGAGTGGCGCCAGTCGGAGGATCGTGTCCAGAATGAGCGGGCGCTCAGTCACCAGCGCGAGCACCTGCTTGGGGCGCCGCGCGGTGCTGAGCGGCCAGAAACGCGTGCCAATACCTCCGGCGAATACCACGGCCCACAGTCCCTGTGCGGTATCGAGCAACGCCTGGGGTTCCGGTTCGTCGAACGCGAGCGCCTCAACGATGGGGTCGACCCGTGATTCGACGACGAGCGTCGGCTGGGCTAACGGTCCGGCAGAATGAGGATCAGTCATCGCGACCACGGGGCGGGGAAAGAGAGCGAACCACCTGGCACCGACCTGGCGCCACCGCAACATATCCACTTCGTAGTCCTTCGTTCAGGTCGTACATTTGCTTGCCATGTCCCCACACTTCGCAACCCGTTCCGGCATGCATGGAGCCATCCCCGATCCCGACGCGCTTCTGGCGCAACTGGATGCAGACCTGGAGATGGACACCACACTCGCCGCCGCAGAACCAATCCTGGCGCTGGCGGCGACGTACCTCACCGAAACGCGACTGGGTGAGGGTCCGGTTTCCACCTGGCACAGCGCACAGACCATCGCCGATCGGCTTGATGCGGAGATGCCGCGACGTGGGCGCCCGCTCGCTGACGTCGCTCGACGACTGGCCAGCATGTTGCTGGAGGACGTCAATCGGTTGGCACATCCCATGTATATCGGTCATCAGTTGTCGGCGCCGTTGCCGGCCGCGGTGTGGACCGACGCGCTGATCAGCGCGTTCAATCAATCGGTCGCCGTGCGCGAGATGTCACCGTCGTTCACGCCGCTCGAACACCAGGTCGTGGCTTGGATGACCGATCTGGTTGGGTGGGACGACCATGCTGGCGGCACCATGACGTCGGGCGGCACCGAGGCAACCTTTTCCGCGTTGTTGGCGGCGCGCAGTCGCGCCATCCCGAACGTTTGGACCCACGGGGTGCCCGCCGCCGCGCCGATGCTGGTGTGCGGTGAGCATGCGCACTACGCCGTGACGCGCGCGGCTGGCGAGATGGGTCTGGGATTGCAGCGCGTGCGACTTATTTCGTCGAAGGACTATCGAATGGACGTCGAGGCACTGCGCGCGACGCTCACGCAACTGCGGGACCATGGCACGCCCGTGATGGCGGTGGTGGCTACCGCCGGTTCTACGGCGACGGGCAGCTTCGACGATCTCAACGCCATCGCGGACGCATGCAGCGAGTTCAAGGACGCCCACGGGGATCTGTGGTTGCATGTTGACGCCGCACACGGCGGCGCAGCGCTCCTTTCTTCCGAGCACCGTCATCGGGTCAACGGGATCGAACGGGCACGGTCGATCGCCTGGGATCCGCACAAGGGACTCTTGCTGCCGGTCGCTGCCGGTATGCTGCTCGTGCGCGATGAACGGGAGCTGACCGCCGCGTTTACTCAAGCCGCGCCATACCTGTTCACGCATGGCGACGACGCAAAGGCCTGGGACACGGGTCCACGGAGCTTTCAATGCTCGCGGCGAGCGGACGTGCTGAAGCTGTACGTGGCCCTCGAGCGCTACGGCGCCGATGCGCTGGCCGCATTGTACGATCGGCTCTGTCGTGTGGCGCGGGCGCTGTATGACCTGTTACTCGTCCACGACGACTTCACGCCTTTGCATGAACCGGAGTCAAATATCCTGGCATTCGCCTGGACGCCCACAGGCGTCCCGACGTCGCAACTGAACGAGATGACTGACCTGCTTCGCGAACGCTACAATCGATCGGGACGCGGTTGGATCACGATCACGACACTGGGCACGCAACGAGTGCTGCGGATCACCGTGATGAACGCGCGAACCACGGAAGCGCATGTGGCGCGGTTGGTCGAGGGACTGGTGGCGGAGAGTAAGGCGATAGTAAATAGTCGGAAGTAGGAAGTCGGGAGACTACATGGCTTTCTTCACGGCGGCATCCACATTTTGGGTGCCGCCGACGCCGGTGTAGATCACCTTGCCCGTTTTGTCGAGCACCACCATGTAGCTCGTGGCCGGAGTATCGTACGCCCCGCTCACTTCACCCCTGCGGTCGTACAGGATTACACCAGGCAATGCATTGATTTTCTGCCAGGCTTTCACCCGATCCATCGTCTGATTGATCGACACGGCCACGGTAATGA
>JANLVM010000165.1:0-12695 GCA_031364015.1 Gemmatimonadaceae bacterium | reverse complement strand
GTGGCTATATCGACGACGTGATTGACCCTCGCGACACGCGACCACGCCTGATCGACGCGCTGGACGCGCTCCAGGGTAAACGCGACCGGAACCCGCCGAAGAAGCACGGGAATCTTCCGCTGTGAGCCCGCTCGAACCGCCGTTTCGTAAACTGCTCATCGCCAATCGCGGTGAGATCGCGTTGCGCGTGATTCGCGCCTGCCAGGAACTTGGCGTTCGCACGGTCGCCGTGTACTCAGAGGCCGACGCCCGCGCGCCGCACGTGCGTGAAGCCGATGAAGCCGTCTGTGTCGGGCCCGCGCCCTCCAGTCAGAGCTATCTGCTTGGCGATCGCCACATCGAGGCGGCGTTACGTACGGGCGCCCAGGCCATTCACCCGGGCTATGGCTTTTTGTCCGAGCGGGCGTGGTTTGCGCGCGCCGTTCGCGATGCGGGACTGGTGTTCGTGGGACCACCTGCCGAAGCGATCGACGCGGTGGGATCGAAAACGGCGGCCCGTCAGCTGATGATCAGTGCGGGCGTGCCGGTGGTGCCCGGTACCACGGAAGCGCTTCGCGATGCCGAGGACGCGATCGCTGCGGCGGAGTCGTACGGATTTCCCGTGCTCCTCAAAGCGGCGGCCGGCGGCGGTGGCAAGGGCATGCGTCTCGTGCGCACGCGCGACGAGATGGCGGATGCGCTGGCGTCGGCCAAGCGGGAATCGCAGAACGCATTTGGCGACGACGCGATGTACGTGGAGAAGTACATCGACGGACCACGGCACGTCGAGATTCAGATCCTCGCTGATATGCACGGCAATACCGTGCACTTGGGTGAGCGCGACTGTTCGGTACAGCGTCGTCACCAAAAGATGATCGAGGAGGCGCCAAGTGTCGCGGTGTCGCCTGAACTGCGCGCCCGCATGGGCGCGACCGCAGTCGCCGCCGCGCGTGCCGCCGGATATGTCAACGCCGGCACCTGCGAATTTCTGCTGGATCGATCGGGGGAGTTCTATTTTCTCGAGATGAACACGCGAATTCAGGTCGAGCACCCGGTCACCGAATTGGTGATGGGACTCGATTTGGTGCAGTGGCAAATCCGCATTGCGGCGGGCGCCGAATTGCCGTTCGCACAGAAAGAGTTTACCCCTCGCGGTTGGGCCATCGAGTGCCGGATCACCAGCGAGGATACCGCGAACGGTTTTCTGCCGTCTACCGGGCGCATTGAGCACCTGCACATACCCAGCGGACCTGGCGTGCGATGGGACAGCGGCATCGAAGCGGGGAGCGAGATCGGTCTCTACTACGACCCGATGCTCGCAAAGTTGATCGTCCACGCGCCAACCCGCACACTGGCAATCGCCCGCATGCGCCGGGCATTGCTTGAGCTGACCATCGATGGCATTGAGACGTCGCGCACATTTCACCTTCGCGTGCTGGATCACCCGGCGTTTCAAAGTGGTGACATCTCCATTCAGTGGCTTGAGCAAACCCTGGGTGAACTCACGGCACCGGTCCGCGATCGTGCTACGTTGCGATTGGCCGCGCTGGCGTCAGCACTGATCACGCACGAGGAACGCAACAGTGGACGGTCTGCCAGCGTTGGCGCACCGCCCATCACACACGACGGCCCTGGGGCCACGGAGCAATCGGCGTGGGCCGCCTTGGCACGACGCGAGGCGCTGCGCACCGCATGAGGCAAATTCCGTGAGACCTTCCAGTGCACGGCCACCGTCGCGCGCACAGCGGCGAGCGGCGCGGAGCGACGCGTCCAGCGAAACCGTGGCCAATGTCCGCATTGAAGCCATCGCGGCCGGTGGTGACGGCGTGGGACGTATGAATGGGATGGCGTGCTTTGTCCCGCGGTCGGCTCCTGGAGACGTGGCGCACGTGGCCTACGTGCCACACGCCCGTTACGCGCGCGGACGGGTGCTGCAGTTGCTGGAAGCATCCCCCGATCGCGTTGATCCCATCTGCCGCCACTATACGGCAGATCGATGTGGTGGTTGCCAACTCCAACATCTTTCGTCCAACGCGCAGCGCGACGTGTTGCCGCGCATCGTGCGTGACGCACTTCAGCGGGTTGGTCACCGGGACGTGTCGCTCCCCGAGCTGGTGAGCGGGGCATCGTGGGGCTATCGCGAGCGTCTCACACTCGCCCTTCGCCCACGCGGCTCGAGTTGGATTGGTGGACTTCATGCCTACGACGATCCCAGTCGCGTGTTTGCGCTTGAGGAATGTCCGATTTCGCATCCGCGACTCGTGGATTGCTGGACCCGCGTGCGTCTCGTACTACGCGGACTTCCGGCACCGCGCCCCGGTTCAACACTGCGCCTCTCGCTCCGACTCGCCGGCGCGCAACATGATCGTGTTGCGTTGGTGGTGTTGGGTGCCTCAGAATGGAGCGATGCCAATGAGTGGGCCGTGCGCGTACAAGCCGCCGTGCCGGTTGTCTCGGCGGTTTGGTGGGAGCCCGAAGGCGGAAGTGCCAGGCAACTTTCCGGCGACCCGGAAGCCGGCGTGCTGGCGTTTGCCCAAGTGAATCCTGCCGTCGCGCACGCGCTGCGCGACCATGTGCTCACGACGATTCAAATGTTCGCGCCGAGCTCCGTGGTAGACGCGTACAGTGGGAGTGGTGATCTGGCGGTGCCGCTCGCGCGCGATGGGGCGCGCGTCACGGCGATCGAATCCGATCGGGTCGCAACCGCCCGGGCGACGGAACGCTTATCGCCGTTCGCGACGGCCCGGGTGATCACGGCCCGCGTGGAGGATGCCCTTGATGACGCGTTGCCGGCAGACCTTGTGCTGCTCAATCCACCGCGGCGTGGTGTCGATATTCGCGTGACCGCGACACTCGGCGACGCGGCTGCCCGCGGTGTGCGAGCGCTGGTGTACGTCAGTTGCGATCCCGCCACTCTGGCGCGGGATCTTTCGCGCCTCCCCCACTGGCGCATCGCCTCGCTGCGCTGCTTCGACATGTTTCCGCAAACGGCGCACGTCGAGACAGTGTGCGTCCTCATACCGGAGAACGCGTGAAATACCTCGTCGACGTGAACGGCGAACGCATTACGGTGGACCTTGATGGCGCTCACGCGATCGTGGATGGTGAGCCACTTGAGGTCGCGCTGACCAGTATCGAGGGCACACCGATGCGATTGGTACGCGTTGGCGAACAGGTGCATCGCGTCGTGGCGCGCCGAGGCGCGACGCGCGGGGTCTGGTTGCTCGATGTCGACGGCGTACGGGTGGAAACTGAGGCGCTCGACGAGCGCATGCGCACCATTCGGGATTTGACCGCGATGTCGGCGGTCGCGACCGGCCCGGCGCCGATGAAGGCACCGATGCCGGGACTCGTGGTGCGGGTGCATGTCGCCGTCGGCGACAGCGTCGCGACGGGTCAGGGCCTCGTGGTGATCGAGGCCATGAAAATGGAGAATGAACTTCGGGCGACCGCCCCCGGTGTGGTGCTTGCCGTGCGCGCGATTCCCGGAACAGCGGTCGAAAAGGGCGCCGTGCTGGTGGAGCTCGGGCCACTGCCGACCTAGCGTGGTTGGAGTTCTCTGCGGAATGGGGTGCCCAGCAGGAGTAGTTCTGTAGCAACGGCAACAGCGCTATCAGGGCAAAAGCGCCAAACGCGATCGGCCAATTCGCCAATGGCGTTTGGCCTGTTCGCCCTGATAGCGTGGTTGCTGTTCTCTGCGGGATGGGGTGCCCAGCAGGAGTCGTTCTGTAGCAACGGCAACAGCGCTATCAGGGCAAAAGCGCCAAACGCGATCGGCCAATTCGCCGATGGCGTTTGACCTGTTCGCCCTGATAGCGTGGTTGCAGTTAGCTAGCTTAGCTAAGCTAAACTAAACTAGCTAAGCGACCGGCGGTTGGTCGCGCCGCATGCGATTGACGGCTTTGATCACCAGAAAGAGCGTAAACGCGACGATAAGGAACGTGATGACCTGATTGATGAACTGGCCGTATGCGACCACTGGAGCGCCCGCCTTTCGCGCTTCTTCAAGCGTAGTGAACGTTCCGTCGCCCCTGAGTACCAGGAAGCGGTTCGCGAAATCCACGCCACCGGTAAGCACACCCACCAACGGCATGATGATGTCGTTGACCAACGAGTCGACAATTTTCTGGAACGCGCCGCCGATGACCACGCCAATGGCGAGATCCATCACGCTGCCTTTCATCGCGAACTCTTTAAACTCGGCCACCATGCCCATCGTCAACTCCGGAGGGGGATAATTGCGTGCGCTCGCCGACGTGGTTGGCAGCCGCAGCGTCAATCATGCGGCCCAAATCCCAACGGAGCAATGGGGCCAGGCGATCCTGAAAAGGCGGGTCGGAAGCGCCGGACTCTCGCGACTCAGGATGGCGGGCCGGATTGACAGGCGCACCAATGTGCAGTAACCTACGAGTCTGTCTCGACTTCCGTGATTTTCTTCCGGGTCGCCCGACGGGCACCCTCGACCGAGCGTGTTCGACGCTCGCGACCCTCGTTCTCGATCCCGTACGACGCGCCGCACGGCGCCTCCAGAGTACCTGCACGCATGAAGACCTACAGCGCGACTCCGAAGGATATCGATCGACGGTGGTTTATTGTCGACGCAGAAGGAATGGTCCTGGGCCGACTCGCGTCGGAAATTGCCAAGATCATCCGCGGCAAGCACAAACCCATGTACACACCACATATGGACACTGGTGATTTCGTCATCGTGATCAACGCGTCCAAGGTGCAGGTGACGGGCCGCAAAGCCGAGCAGAAGACCTATTTCACCCATACGGGCTACATGGGTCATGAAAAGCACACCCCGTACGCGTCGGTGATGGCGAGTCATCCCGAGCGGATCATTGAGAAGGCGGTTTACGGCATGCTGCCGAAGACGGCGCTTGGACGTCAGGTGTTGCGCCGCAAGCTGCGGGTGTACGCCGGCGCCGATCATCCGCACGTCGCGCAGACCCCCACGTCGCTCGCCTTCTCCAACGCTGAGGCCAAGTGATGTCGGAGCAGATTCAGTCCCTGGGTCGACGCAAGCGCGCGGTCTGTCGCTTGTATCTCACGCCGGGTTCAGGTAAGTGGGACGTGAACGGTCGGACGCTTGGCGATTATTTTCCTCGCCCGACGCTGGTGTCCGCGATTCAACAGCCGTTCACGCTGACGGATACCCTGGGCCGCTTTGATGTGAAGGCCGTGCTCGACGGCGGCGGTGTTTCGGGACAGGCGGGCGCGGTTCGCCTGGCGATCGCCCGCGCGCTGGTCAAGCTCGACGAGACGAATCGGAAGAAGTTGCGAGAGTTCGGCCTCCTGACGCGCGATGCGCGTGAGGTCGAGCGCAAGAAGCCAGGTCGCGCTGGCGCACGGAAGCGGTTCCAGTTCTCCAAGCGCTAGTCATCGCGGCTTTGGCCGCGATGCCGCGTATCTCTCACGCTGTCTGAGCCGGTGGCGGGTGCCATGACCTTTGGTGGTCTGGTCGCCGCCGGCCATGACGACAGCGGTCGAATTCTCAACCTTTAGTCGCACCACTCATGACGATTCCGTCTCTCGAGCAGTTGCTCGCCGCAGGCGTTCACTTCGGGCACCAGACCCGTCGGTGGAACCCCAAGATGCGCCGGTTCATTTTCGCCGAACGCAACGGTATTCACATCATCGACCTGCAGAAGACGCTGCGACAGGTCGAAGTGGCGCTGAAGCTGGTGCGCGAAGTTGTCCTGCGCGGTGAAAGCGTGCTGTTCGTGTGCACGAAACGTCAGTTGGCGGCCATCGTACGCGCTGAAGCCGAACGGTGCGGCGCGATGTTTGTGACCGAGCGCTGGCTGGGCGGCATGCTGACGAATTTCGGAACCGTCAAGAAGCAGATTCGCAAGCTCAAGGATCTTGAGGCGGGGAGCGAAGAAGGCGGCGGGTTCACGAACTACACGAAGAAAGAACAGCTCATGATGAGCCGCCAGCGAGACAAGCTGGGCAAGTACCTGTCGGGCATCAAGTCGATGAATCGCCTTCCCGGGTTGTTGTTCATCATCGATTCGAAGAAAGAGCGCATCGCCGTGTCCGAGGCCAACAAGCTCGGTGTGCCGATTGTCGCCATCGTCGATACGAACGCCGATCCCGATCTCATCACGGTGCCGATCGCCGGCAACGACGATGCCATTCGTTCGGTCGAGTTGATCGCCAAGGTTATCGCCGACACGATCGACGAAGCCCGACGTGAGGCGCCCGTGCGCCCCACCGAGGACGAGCAAGAGAGCTACACATTTAGCAGCGATCGTGGCACCGAGCCGGCTGGTCGTGGTGACCGCGGCGATCGCGGTGGTGACCGTGGACAGGCTGGCGCTGGCGGAGGCGCTGGCGGCGGTACGGGTGGCGCTGGTCGGCCCGGGGAAGACGAGAAGCGTCGTCGCCCGCGACGTCGCCGCGCGAAGCCTGAGGCCATCGCCGCGCGTCTTAAGTCGGGTGCCGAGGGTGTCGCCGCTGACGATGCGGGTGGCGCATCCACTGTGGCCAGTGAGCCCGCAGAGCAGGGTAGCGCGACGGTCGAATAGTGGAGAGGTACGCCCGGCCTTGCGGCAGGGTACGGTGGTTTGGATGTGGCACTCGAACGCCGCCGGCATGTCCGGCGGCGTTCGTCTGCCAACTACGAGACAGTATCCAAAAACAGCACTAGACACTTTGAACATACAGGCATTCCGATGACGACCCCACACCCCATCACGGCAAAGGCCGTGGCTGAACTTCGCCAGCGCACCGGCGCCGGTATGATGGATTGCAAGAAGGCGCTCGAGGAAACCGGTGGCGACATGGATACGGCGGTCGAGTATCTGCGAAAGAAGGGCATCGCCAAGGCCGAGAAGCGCGCCGATCGTTCGACCAGCGAGGGCATCGTCGGTGGCGAAGTGTTCGCGAACGGCCGATCCGGCGCGCTCGTTGAGGTCGCCTGTGAAACCGATTTCGTGGCCCGCAACGAGGACTTTGGGAAGGTGGTCGCGACGCTGGTTGCGCAGCGCGTCCAATCGCTGGCGGCGGATGTCGACACGTTTCTGGCTGAGCCGTTGGCGACGGACAAGCACCAATCAGTCGCGGATTTCGTGAAGGTGGCCTCGGCCCGGACCGGCGAGGCCGTGCACGTGCGTCGCGTCGCGCGCTTCGACACCGATGCTAATGGCCAGGTAGGCATGTATCGCCATCACAACGGCAAGTTGGCCACGCTGGTGCAAGTCACTGCCTCCTCACCCGAAGTTGCGCAACACGAATCGACCCAGCAACTGGTCAAGTTCATCGCCGAACACATCGCCGCCTCGGCGCCACTGGCGGTCGATCGAACGGGTGTTTCGTCTGACAAGATTGCGAGCGAGAAGCGGATCGCGGAAGAGCAAGCCCGGCAGTCTGGGAAGCCCGACGCGATGATTGAAAAAATCGCCACTGGCAAAATCGAGGCGTTCCTGAAGGACGTGACGCTCATGCCGCAGGCGTGGGTTCGCGACCCAGCGGTAACCATCGCCGCGCTGGTGAAAGACCATGCAACGCGCGCGGGCGGTACGATTACGGTCGACCGATTCGTGCGGCTACAGCTGGGCGCGGAATAATCGACGTGAGCGAGATTTCACACGCGACGCCAGGCGAGTCGGCGGGGCCAGATGGCGCCGTCGCACTGCGCTATGCGCGCGTCCTGCTCAAGCTGTCCGGGGAAGCACTTGCCGGCGAACGCGGGGTGGGCTTCGATTTTGAGGCGATCGGGTTTTTCGCGGATCAGATCGTTCAAGTGGCACGACTCGGTGTGCAGCTCGGTGTCGTTATCGGTGGCGGAAACATCGTACGCGGTTCGCAACTGTCGCAGATGGGCATGGATCGCGTTGGGGCCGACTACATGGGCATGCTGGGCACCGTGATCAACGCCTTGGCGCTTCAGGACGTGCTGGAAAAGAAAGGGTTGGACACGCGGGTGATGACCGCCATTCGCATGGAAGAGCTTGCCGAGCCGTATATCCGACGACGCGCGCTTCGGCACTTTGAGAAGGGGCGCACGGTGATCTTTGCCGCTGGCACCGGGAACCCGTACTTTTCTACGGATACCGCTGCCGTTTTACGAGGGATTCAGATGAAGGCCGATGTGATCATCAAGGCCACCAGTGTGGACGGGGTGTATTCGGCCGATCCGAAGAAAGATGCTAACGCTCGCCTGTACGAGACGATCAGCTATCGTGACGTGATGCTCGAGGAACTCAAGGTGATGGACCAAACGGCCATCACGTTGTGCAAAGAGAATCACCTGCCGCTGATCGTACTCAACATTCACATCCCCGGCGCCATCGCACGCGCCGTCAGGGGAGAACGCGTAGGGACATTCGTTTCATGAGCCCCATCCCGCAAATTCTGAAGGACACGAAATCCGGTATGGAGAAAGGCCTCGAAAACTCGAAGCGTGAGTTTTCTGGTATCCGCTCCGGCAAGGCATCACCGAACATGCTCGACACCATCAGAGTCGAAGCGTATGGCTCCATGGTGCCACTCAACCAGGTGGCATCGGTGTCTGCACCCGAAGCGCGTATTCTCCTGGTCACCCCGTTCGATAAGGGCCAGGCCAAAGTCATCGAAAAGGCCATTCGTGAATCGGACCTTGGACTCGATCCGGCGCATCAGGGCGGAGTAATTCGCGTCCCGTTGCCGTCCATGAACGAGCAGCGCCGCAAGGAGCTGGTCAAGGTGCTTCACAAGTTGGCCGAAGACGGACGCATTGCCATCCGTCACGCGCGTACCGATGCCCGTGATAAGGTCAAAAAGCTCGACGGGATTTCTGAGGACGACAAGAAGCATGCAGACAAGGAGCTGCAGAAGTTGCATGACGACATTATTGGCAAGCTCGACGCCTTGTTGAAGGCGAAGGAAGCCGAAATCATGGAGGTCTGAGTCCGCCCTGCGGACCAACGCGCGATGGCGAAGCCCGTTCCCCAATCTGCCGCGGATGCCCAGTCCGAATTGCTAGCGCGCGTGCGCGTGCATGGGGCTGTGCCGCGGCACATCGCCATCATCATGGACGGGAACGGCCGATGGGCACGTGAGCGGCATATGCCGCGCCCGTTCGGCCATCGCTCCGGGATGAAAGCCGTGCGTGACGTGGTCGAGGGCTGTCTCGACGCTGGGGTCGAATGGTTGTCGCTGTTTGCCTTTTCGCAGGAGAACTGGCAGCGACCGGAAACAGAAGTCTCCGCGTTGATGTCCCTGCTCGAGGAGTATATCGCCCGCGAAGCGGACGAGCTGCGACAGCAGGGGGTGCGTGTGCGCGTGTTCGGTGATCTCGCGCGGCTGAACCCGCAAGCCGGGGCCGCCGTGGAGCGTGTCATGCGCGACACGGAGACCGGTGACAAGCTGGGCTTGAATCTCTTCATCTCGTATAGCGGTCGCGCCGAATTGGTGCGCGCGGCCCGCCTGTTGGCCATCGACGTGCAGGCCGGACGCCTGCAGCCAGAGGCGATCGATGAAGAGGAAATTCGCGCGCGTCTGTTCACCGCACATTGTCCAGATCCCGACCTCCTGATTCGGACGTCGGGCGAACAACGGTTGTCGAACTTTCTGCTCTGGCAGATCGCCTATGCAGAACTCTATGTCTCCAGCGTACTCTGGCCAGATTTTGGTCGGGCCGCCCTGTACGAGGCCATCCTCGACTTCCAGCAACGCGACCGCCGCTTCGGTCGCGTCTCTGTCTGATCATCTCAGTTGGATGGCGCGTGAGTGAGTTGGGTCGGCGACTCATGGTGTCGCTCATCGGCGCGCCGATTGTGCTGGCCATCATCTGGATTGGCGGCGCGGCACTTGCCACGCTGGCCAGCGTGCTCTCGGCGCTCGCGGCATGGGAGTTTTTCCGACTCGCGCGGGAAAGTGGTAGCCAGCCGATGACCGGGATTGGAGTGGTGAGTGCGGCGGTCATTCCGCTGGTCGTGCATGCCCAATTCCTGGGGCTTGTGCGGGTGCCGTTGGTGACCATGAGCCTGGCGGTGCTCGTACTGATCGCGCTCGCCATATGGTTGCGAGGCGTCAACGGCAGACCGCTTTCAGCAGTTGGTACCACCGCGCTCGGGATTTTGTATACCGGTGGCACGCTCTCTTACGTGTATGCGCTTCGCTATTACGGATACGCTATTGGCGATACGGCGGGCGCGCTCGTCGTCATCCTCCCAGTGCTCCTCACCTGGGCCAGCGATATTGGTGGGTACGTGGCTGGGCGAACCATTGGCGGACGGAAGCTCATCCCATCAATCTCGCCGGGCAAAACCGTCGCGGGCGCCATCGGCGGTGTGCTGCTGACGGTCATTGCGTGCGGCGTCTACGTGCAGTGGTTGCTGAAACCGCACGCGGAGCTGGCGTTTACTCCGTGGGGACTGATTGGGTTCGCGCTGTGCATCAGTGTGACCGCACAGGTCGGGGATCTCGCCGAATCGCTGCTCAAGCGCGACGCAAACGTGAAGGACAGTGGTACGCTCCTGCCCGGTCATGGTGGCGCGCTTGATCGGCTGGACTCGCTGTTTTTTGTGCTGCCAGTGGCGTACGCGCTGTACGGTTGGCTGCTTATTCCGGCGCCGCGGTAATGTCACCGGTAAACTGCTAGTGGCCGTATGACTATTGGCGTGGCGATTCTGGGTTCCACGGGCTCCATCGGTACCAGCGCGATGCGGGTGCTTGAGCGACAGGCGCATCGGTTTGTGCCGGTGGCGCTCACCGCCCACGGGAACGCCTCCGCTTTGGCGGCGCAAACGGACCGCTGGCGGCCCGCGTATGTAGGCCTGGTCAGCGGCGTCGTGCCATCTGGCCGAAATTGGGAAACAGGCGCCGAGTGTTTGGTACGCGCGGCGACACATCCCGACGCCGACATTGTCCTCAACGCCGTCGTTGGAGCGGCCGGGTTGCCGGCGACGTTAGCCGCGCTGCGCGCCGGCAAGCGGGTCGCGCTGGCGAACAAGGAAACGTTGGTGGTCGCTGGGGAGTTGGTCACGGCGACCGCGCGCGAATTTGGCGGGACGCTGGTTCCGGTTGATAGCGAGCACTCGGCGATTCTTCAATGTCTGGCCGGGCGTGCCGCGCAGGAAGTGCGACGACTGGTGCTCACCGCGTCGGGTGGACCATTTCGCACGTGGAGCGCGGAGCGCATTGCCCTCGCCACCGCGCTGGATGCGCTGAAGCATCCCACCTGGCAGATGGGCAGTAAGATCACCATCGACAGTGCCACGTTGGCCAACAAAGCGCTCGAAGTCATCGAGGCACACCATTTGTTCGGCGTGCCGTACGATCGCATTGAGGTCGTGGTGCATCCGCAGAGTATCGTGCATTCGTTCGTGGAGTTCGTCGATGGGAGCGTGATGGCGCAGCTGGGCGTGCCGTCCATGGAGTTGCCGATCCTCTTCGCCCTGACGTGGCCGGAACGGGTACCTGATTCCGGCGTACCACCCTTTGATCCGGTGGCGATGGGCGCACTGACCTTTGAGGCGGTTCGAGTTGAGGACTTCCCCATGTTGGGGCTCGGCGTCGCCGCCGGGCGCGCGGGCGGTGCGTCACCGGCCGTATTCAATGCGGCCAATGAAGCGGCGGTTGCACACTTTCTGGCTGGCCGTATCCGGTTTGGAGAGATTGCGGTATTGGTCGCCAGTGCGCTCGCGGCGCATGCGGTCGAGTCGACGAATTCGCTGGACGCATTGTGGCGCGCGGATGCCGCAGCGCGGCGCGTGGTAGATATGCACCGTGCCGTAGTCGCAGCCAAACCCTGAGCAGAAACGGATTCCCTCGTGTCGATACTGTCAACGATCTCGCCTTTTATTGCTCCGCTGGTGGTGTTCGGTCTCGTGGTGTTCGTGCACGAGCTGGGGCACTTCGTGGCGGCCAAGCTCACTGGCGTGTACGCCCCCGTGTTCTCACTCGGATGGGGCCGGCGCTTGTTCGGTTGGCGGCGGGGTGAGACCGACTATCGCGTTTCGCTCATTCCGCTGGGCGGCTACGTGCGTATGGCCACGCGCGAAGACGACACGATGGCGGGAATCGAAGGTGGCGCCGAGCGGGGTTCCTTCGACTCCACCGCGGAACGCCCCGCGCAGGCGTCTTCGGGGCTGTGGGACCCCGAGGCCATGGCACCGTTTGGTCCGAAGGCGGTACCCGAGGAGCGATGGGTGGAGAGCAAGTCCGTCGGCGCACGCGTATTCATTTTGTCCGCCGGTGTGATCATGAACATCCTGCTCACGTTGTTCGTATCCAGCGGAATTTTTTACGTGTATGGCGAGCCATATCGGCTGGCCGTCATTGATTCGGTCGTGGTCGGCATGCCGGCAGCGACTGCAGGGCTCACGTCGGGAGACCGAATCGTCGCCGTAAACGGTCAAGCGGTGCGCTCGTGGGAAGAGGTGGTCGACCGCATTGCCCCCGTCACCACCGGCAGTGTCACGGTCGACGTAGACCGCGCGGGCCGGCGTTTCTCGGTTCCGCTCACTCCACAGGCCGCTGATGTCGATGATCCGGCGACCGGCATCAATCGCCGAGTCGGACGCGTCGGTATGCAGGTCCGGGACTCGCTGGCCCGCGATGAACCGGGAGTGGGTCGATCGATCGTGCTGGGTGCGACGGCCACGTGGGGGATGACCACCAACGTGGTCGCCGTCCTCGGCGGACTCGTCACGGGCCAGGTATCAGCGAAGAATCTCGGCGGACCGATTCAAATTGCGCGCGTCTCGGTGCAAGCGGCGCGACGC